>JAAERO010000110.1 GCA_024230315.1 Hyphomicrobium sp. | reverse complement strand
GGGCTGGTGCTTAAACTATACAATCCACAGTCAGGCGTGCAGATCAACGCACCCAGTGACCTGATGCAAGAGATGGGCAACGGCGTGTTCTATGCTGACGTTGACCAAGACATAACCACCGACCTCCGTGCAGACGTTCTCGACAGCCAAGGCGATGCAATCGCAAGCGACTGGCTCTATCAGGGCAACTCAGTTGTTGGTCTCGCAAGAGTCGATGAAGATCCTGAGCCGGTCTACACAAACGTGGTCAGGAGAAACGCAGACGACGACCAGCCCCTGTACTTCGAGTGGCCCAACCCAAGCGAAAGCCTGTCTGCACAGAAGAGCATCAACGGTGCATCGTACGAGGACATTGATGGCACGGTCTCGTACCTGAGAACAGAGGCAGGTGCTAACCTCTACAAGATATCATACGAGGCATCTGACAGGCCCACAGACGGGACAGCAGAGTACAAGGTGACCTCAGGGTCTACCACACGCATAATCCCAGTAAGCGTGGACACAGG
>JAAERO010000109.1 GCA_024230315.1 Hyphomicrobium sp. | reverse complement strand
GCCCAACAAGTTCAGGGTGGTATTTTTCTATCAACGACCCGCCCTTTCGATAGAGGATCATCAGGCCACGTATGAATATGTCTTGGAACGGTTGAGGGAAAAGGGCCATACGGAGGAGTCATCTCAACTCGACCCAAACTGTAAGAGTGGAAACCAAAGCTTCTGGATACCTTCAACAAACAGAGCCCATCCGGAGTACGCTTTCTTCAGGACGCATGGAACAAAGACAAGGGAATTGGAAAGGTACGCGATTGATCCGGTCCTCATTCCAAGGGAGGTGAGATACGCAGAGTGTCCGCCTATCGATCCATCATCTGAACCGGCTGACAGAGAAGGTTTTCTGGAAAAAGCGGAGATGATTGAGGCTGAACTTGCGACCATGACATCAGGGCGCCACAAACTCTTCTTCAGATTAGGAGTTCATCTGGCGTTGAGTGGATTGTCTAAGGCCGAAATTGAATCGCGGCTTTTCGTTTGCGCTGGACAAGAAACGAAGATGCGGAAGAAGATACCTGATATTTTGAAATCCTTGGAAAAGTATCGTGATCGAGTGGTGTTAGGTTGTTGATGTAGAATGAGTATCAGGGCTCGAAAAACGGATCAAATGGTGGTATTGTTTTGAAGGTATTCTTTTAAGTAACATATCGAATGGCATCTCTTTACAAACGCAGTAACTCAAATGTCTGGTGGGTGCGGTTCCAGCAAAATGGTATCCGCGTCCAACGATCTTCCACCACAACTCGCAAATCCCAAGCCCTAAGTTTCCTTGCTCGTGTCATGGAGGAAGAGCGGCAAAGACAAGAGCAGGGGTTCAAGAAGGTTTGTTTCGATGTGCTGTGT
>JAAERO010000108.1 GCA_024230315.1 Hyphomicrobium sp. | reverse complement strand
TACGTCTCCACGGTATACATCCCCGCTAACCCCTCCCGATTCGGAAAAGATCAGCCTAGCCAGTGGCCGGCTTTTAAACCGCCACGCAGCTGCAATAAGCCGCCGCTCCACTGGCCCAGTATTGCCGCCGCCGTCTACACCGCGCGTTACAGCGCAGGTGCGGTCGGGCGCAGCCTTACGTATGTCACGCCGCTTGTGGCGGAGGAGGCCCATGTCGACGGGCTGGATATGGGACGGATTGTGATCGAGTGTGACCCCACGGAACACGCAAGCAAGTTGATTGTTGCAGGGACCGGCACGCCGGCCGAGGGAGTTGACTGGGCCGAGCACGCGTAGACGCGACAGAGCCTTCGCCGTGTTCTCGGCGCCTGTGCTGATGTAGCAGCGTCTGCCGATGCACAGAACCGGATACGCCGCCTTCTTAGAGCGCATCCAGCCGCGATTGCGTGGCTCCATAAGCACGAGGACCGTAACGCGGGCTGGATATTTGGTCGCGAGCTGGCGGTTATCTTTTTCGGGCCAGCTCTCGTCCAACTCGGCAATGGGGGGACGCAGTTCGCCCTCATCGTGTGGCCTTGGATCGTCCAATTCGGCAACTGGCGGGCGTGGGCCGCCCAGGCCGTTCTTTTTTGCGCCGGCTTCGCGCATACGCTGTTTGCGCGCTCGCTGAAATTTGCGGACGATGCGCCACGCCTCCTGCGCGCGTATGGCCTCTAATTCCGCACGATCTTTGGCCGCTTTTCGTCGCTCCTCGACCAATCGTTCGTCCATAGCTTGTTTTGCAAGGCGTGCTGATTCTGCTTTGCGCTGCTCTAGGGCTAACCGTTTTTCCTCGGCTCTCTTCGCAAGACGTGCCGCCTCTGCTCTGCGCGCTTTTTCGGCCAGCCGTTTTTCGTCAGCTTCCTTGGCAAGACGTGCGGTATCTGCTGTGCGCCGCTTTTCCTCGGCGCATGCACGCTCTTTGACAAGACGCTTTGCCTCCGTCCGGCGTGCCGCGGCCTCGGCGCGTTCGGCGTCTTGGGCGGTGCGTGAGAATTTATCAGCAAGGGTATGGGCGGCATCGTTGGCGACGACGACGGGGGAAGCAGTCAGCATGACGCCACTCATCGCTGCCGCGAGAACCACGGTGCGAGCTAGACTTACCGCTGTAACTTGCATCATACCCTCGAAAGGCCATCGTTTCGGTGCTGTGAGCTTTCCATGCTGTCCCAAGGCGGGCGGCCAAAAGCTCGATGGGGTCTGGCCAATAAAGCGAAAGCTGGTTGAACGGCGCCTGAATGACCCCGCAAGCAATAATTTAACGAGAGTTTTTCACAGCTTGGGTGCCGCGATCGCGCGCAATCCGTCGCGATAGTTTGGGAATTTGAGCTGTACGCCGAGATCCTCGCGCAACCGCGCGTTGCTAACTCGCTTGTTGTCGGCATAAAAGCTCGCCGCCAAAAGCGATAGTTCAGCTTCTTTGAAGGGAATCTCTGGCGGCGGCAGCATGTGCAATAGATCGGCCGCAAACGCAATGACGTCTTGGGGAGGAGCGGGCTCATCATCCGTCACGTTGTAGACCTGCTTCGTCCCGTGGCCGGCAATGGCCGCGTTTATTATCGCAGCGATGTCATCGACGTGAATGCGATTGAAAACCTGGCCTGGCTTGACGATGCGCTGCGCCGTTCCGTCCTGCAGACGGTCAATGGCGCTGCGCCCGGGGCCATAGATTCCAGCGAGCCTGAAAATATGAACGGGCCGGTTCGTGCGCGCGCCGAACGCGTTCCAGGCATCCTCCGCAGCGAGGCGTCGGCGGCTTCGCTGTGAAATGGGCTGCGTCTCGCTCGTTTCGTCCACCCATCCGCCCTGGCGGTCGCCGTAGACGCCCACGGTCGATAGGTAGCCAACCCAGGCAAGCGACGATGCGGCGTGCAGGTCGGCTGTATGATGGCGCAAGACTGGGTCGCCCTCTTCCTTGGGTGGCACGGAGACCAGGACGTGTGTTGCATAGGCCATGGCGTCGGCAACGCCGGGTTCCGGCACACGTCCATCGAATAAGAATGGATAAAATCCTTCCGCAGCAATTCGTTCAGCGCCGACAGTTGTGCGTGCTGTACCGCTAATCGTCCATCCTTGCGCAGCACCAATTCGGGCAAGTCGCAGCGCGCTGTAGCCAAGGCCGAAACAGAAGAGATGGGTCATGATGGGGTAGCGGCCTGCCATTCCGCACGCACGATAGGGTCTCCTTCGCGTGCCAAATGGCGGCGTTTGAGCGGCTCGCCGACGTCTTCCAAGGTTAGCTGGCGCGTGGCCCAAACGGCCATAGCGCGCGCGAGCGGTGAGCCGTCGTCAAGAAGAGCTTCCACTTTGGGCAGCAAAGTCGCGTCGCCAGAGTTGCCGGCGGCGATCAGTACATTTCTCAGGAAACGATCACGTCCTGTGCGTTTGATGGGCGTGCCCGTGAACCGGTCGCGAAACGCGCGATCGTCAAGGGCGAGCAAATCGGCAAGTGGCGGGTTGTCTGTCTCAGCGCGGGCATGAAACCGCGCTTCGCGTGCCGACGCTGCGAGCTTGTTCCACGGACATACTGCGAGACAATCGTCGCAGCCAAAGATGCGATTTCCCATGGGCTTGCGGAATTCTTCTGGGATGTGCCCCTTGTGCTCGATGCTGAGGTAGGCAAGACAGCGGCGCGCATCCAGCATGTAGGGGGCGGGAAACGCCGCCGTTGGGCAGATGTCCAGGCAGCGCCGGCAACTACCGCAAAGATCAGTTTCAGGTTGATCAGGCGGGAGCTCTGCGGTTGTGAGGATCGCCCCCAGAAAAAGCCATGAGCCATGCTCGCGCGACACGAGGTTGGTGTGCTTGCCCTGCCAGCCGACCCCGGCGGTGGCGGCCAGCGGCTTTTCCATCACCGGTGCAGTGTCGACGAAGACCTTGACTTCGGCACCGCTCTTGTCGGCCAGGCTGGCGGCGAGGGTCTTGAGCTTCGCCTTGAGGATATCGTGGTAGTCCTTGCCTTGAGCATAGACCGAAATCGCACCGCGCGTTGGCTCGTCGAGCGCCGCGAGCGGATCGGCCGCCGGCGCGTAGCTCATGCCCAGCATGATGATGGAGCGCGCGTCAGGCCACAGGATGGAAGGGTCGCGTCGCTGCTCGGCTGTCGTTTCCATCCATGTCATATCTCCGTGGCGGCCGGCCTCGAGAAATTCCATCAAATGACGGCCCGCGTCTGTGATGGCGTGTGGCGTGGTGATGCGCACGGCATCAAAGCCCATGGCTTCCGCTTCGCGGGTGACCGTTGCTTTTAGGTCGGCGGTCACGGCTGATCCTCTAACTGCGGTGTCAGAAATCCAAGTCGGCATAGTGTGCGGGGCGCGCGATGCCCGGAATGCGATCGGTCAGGATCGTGCGGAATGCGCGCCGCGATTTGATTCGCGCATACCAGACCTTGGCCACGCCAAACTCTTCCCATGGCACCTCGCCTAAATAGTCGGCCGACGAAATGTGTGCAGTCGCTGCGAGATCAGCAAATGACAATTCGTCGCCCGCGAGCCAGCTCCGCTGATGCGCCAGATGATTTACGTAACTCATATGGTAGCGCAGGTTGGCGCGGATGGCGCGTAGGATGTCGGCGTCGGGCGTCGTGCTGCCGCCCGGCATGTGGCGAGCGTAGACCTTCTCACTCAAGAGCTCATGCGTCACCTCGCGATTGAACTTTCCGTTGAACCAGTCCACCAGGCGGCGGACCTCGGCGCGCTCGGCGCGGTTTCCCGGAAAGAGGGGGGCGCCGCCGCGCTCTGGCTGGGTTTCGGCTATCTCCTCGGTGAGATACTCAGAAATTGCATACGCGCCGCACAGCGTGGGGCCATCCTCAACCTGGAGTACGGGGAGTTCGCCGGCCGGATTCAAGGCGAGGAATTCCGGCTGCCATTCCCAGGGGTGCTCGACGACAAGCTCGACCTCAAGCCCGAGTTCCGCCATTGCGATGCGGATCGCCCGGGAGAAAGGACAGAGCTGAAAGTGAATGAGCTTGTACATCTCTGTTCTGGGAGTCTCCGCTCATTGCCCAACGGCATTTTGCTTATGCTGCCCCAACACGCGGCCCAACTGGCGATTCGTCAAGGTAGGCTCCAAGATGCCCATCCGACGATAATCGCCGCATGTTGCGCGGATGTAGCACAAAATCCGGCGAAATCCTGCTAAGCATCGCAGCCTGCAAGGCAACCCATCCAACCGAAATACCAGGAACCTAGAGAACGCCAATGCCAACCTGGCAAGTAATCCTGCTCGGCCTCATCGAGGGTGTCACCGAGTTTCTACCCGTTTCGTCGACCGGACACTTGCTGCTGACCGAGCATTTTCTTGACGTCTGCACGCCGGGCAGGACCTTTGAAGTGCTGATTCAGCTGGGTGCAATTTTGGCGATCTTGAGTGTCTATGCCGTCAAGCTGACGCGAATTGCAGTCGCGCTTCCCAGTGATGGTGGCGCGCGCCGTTTCGTTATTGGCATCTTGCTGGCCTTTTTGCCAGCGGCGGTCGTTGGCGCGAGCGCTCACGATTTTATCAAAAGCATCCTGTTTGAAACGCCGGTGCTCATTGCCTCAATGCTTGTTATAGGCGGCGTGATCCTCCTCATCGTCGATCGAATCCAGTTCGATGTGCACTACACCGATGTGATGGAGTATACACCGGGGCTCTGCTTCAAGATCGGGCTCTTTCAATGTCTGGCGCTGATCCCGGGGGTCTCGCGTTCAGGCGCGACCATCGTCGGTGCAATGATGATGGGCACCGACAAGCGCTCGGCTGCGGAGTTCACCTTCTTTCTTGCCATGCCGACGATGGTGGGGGCGTTTGCCTTCGAGCTATACAAGAACGGGTCGATCCTGCAGCCCTCAGACATTGCAAATATCGCGCTGGGGTTCGTCACGGCCTTCATTGCAGCCGTGTTCGTCGCGCGCCATCTACTGAATTATGTGAGCCGCTACGGTTTCGCGCTATTCGGATGGTGGCGCATCGTCGTGGGCAGCGCAGCGCTCGCTGCCATGTTCTTGTTGGGCGATACCGCTGGCTGTCCCGCACCGGAGGCGGTTACTCTGTAGGCAGGGTTTAAGCTGCGTGCGAGGACGCGACCATGGTCAGCGCGAAGTGCAGCGAGGCGGCGTCGGACGCGTTACGCAGATCATCGAGGATGGACGGTTCGCGCACCAGTTGTGAGATGCGCGCCAGTGCCTTCAGGTGATCACCACTCGCGTCTTCCGGTGCGAGCAGCATGAAAACGAGATCAACGGGTTCGCCGTCGTGAGATTCGTACTCGATCGGCACTTCCAACCGCGCAAAGAGACAAACAATCCCTCGAAGAGCGTTGAGCTTTACGTGGGGAATGGCGATCCCGCGTCCCAGACCAGTCGAGCCCAAGCGCTCTCGCTGCAGAAGCGTATTAAAGATCTCACGCGCATCGAGCCCGGTCTTCGCTGCCGCGATCACCGCAAGCTCCTGCAACGCGTCCTTCTTGTTCGTCGCTCTGAGCGACGCAATGATCCCATCGGTGGTCAGCAGATCATGCAGATCCATCATGAGTCGCGTCCCTATCGGTTTTTAGAGTCGCCGATTCTTAAAATGCCTCCAGCAACAAGGCTGGCGCTCGGAACTCTGCCCTCAATCCGTGACTGCCGCTGTTATGCCGTCAGCGTGGCCTACTGCGCGTGAGCCTTTGTCGTTCCAGTCGATATTCCCGTTAGGGTACTGATAGACAAAGCGCACGCTACCGCCAGCAGCATTGTGAAAAACCACAAAAGTGGCATCCGAAAGGTCGTACCGCATGGTCGCCTCGCTGACGCCAACTCACCATTGACCCAATTCGCCACGGAGAAGATCACCGGGTTGGCGGGGCTGTCGTCGTCCAATCGTTGCCCTCAATGCTTCCAACAGAAGGTCTGCGCCGCTAATCCGGCTAATTTTGGGACAGCTACTGCACCCCTTATGGTGCCACTGCAAGCGCCGCTTGTAACGTCAAATGAGCGCATTTGGGCGGGAAACCGCCTCGCCGACGCTGGAATGACGTCGCGTCCCTCTCCCAACTCCGCAAGATCAAGGCCGTTATCGAGTTAGATCAAGCAGCTGGAGAAAGAAATCCCCCGTTTTTTGACTCCAGGCTGATGCGATGGGATATGGACAATCTACCACCAAGATCCAAGGTGCTGGCCGTATATTGCACCTATAGCGGGCAGACAAGCCCAAATATTAAGGGATTCCCTCTTCTTAAGCCTGGGCCAGGCGCCCGAGGTGCTCCGATAGCCGCTTGTCGCGCCTGCGTTGCACGGACGAGGGGATACGCATCGTTTCTCGATATTTTGCCACCGTCCGGCGGGCGATATCGATGCCGTCCGTCTTCAGCTTTTCAACAATCTTATCGTCGGAGAGTACGGAGGCCGGTGTTTCGCCGTCGATCATCTGCCTGATCCGATGGCGAACAGATTCTGAGGAGTGCGCCTCCCCCTCGCCAGCACAGGCGATTGCCGAGGTGAAGAAATATTTCAACTCGAAGATACCGCGCGACGTGGCCATGTACTTGTTGGAGGTCACGCGGGATACGGTCGACTCGTGCATGGATATGGCGTCGGCGACCGTCTTCAGATTTAGCGGCCGCAGGTACTGGACGCCGTAAATGAAGAAGCCGTCCTGCTGGCGCACGATTTCCTCGGCAACCTTCAAAATTGTACGCGCACGCTGATCGAGGCTCTTGACCAGCCAGTTGGCGGTTTGCAGGCATTCGACGAGATAGTTGTGGTCGTCGTGCGAAGATGCCGTCTTGGACACGCGCGCAAGATAAGTGCGGTTGACGAGCACGCGAGGCAGCGTGTCGGTATTGAGCTCGACGATCCAGCTGCCGTCGGGTGCCGGGCGAACGAGCACATCTGGCACGATGGGCTGCATTTGGACGGAGCCGAATTTCAGGCCCGGCTTCGGGTCGAGCCGCTTGACCTCCGTAACCATCTCGGCCAGCTCCTCCATCTCCACGCCGACCACTTTTCGCAAGCCGGAAAGATTGTGGCTTGCGAGAAGATGCAGATTCTCCAGGAAACTTCCGATCACCATATCGTAGCGATTTTGCACTTTGAGCTGGAGTGCGAGGCACTCGGCAAGCGAACGTGCAAAAACGCCTGGTGGGTCGAGCGTCTGTAAGCTGACGATGGCTCGCTCAATGAGTTCGGGCGGTGCCCCAGGCTTGTTAGTGAGAGCGCCTAGATCTGCCGGCAGGTAGCCAGCATCGTCGAGCATGTCGATCAGGTATTGGCCGATAATCCTCTCGGCGGGATCTTTGAGAACGAGAGGTAGCTGCTCGCTCAAGTGCTGACGTAGTGTGACATCGTTGGCGACGAAGGCCTCAATGTTAACGTCGTCATCCATTCCCGGCGAGCGTTGGCGCAGCGAGGCCCAGCCTAATCCGCTCTGGTCGGGGCCAATGTCGGCGGGCGCTGTGTCGGTAAAAACGTTTTCGTAGTCGGAATCAAAGCCGCTCTCTGGGTCTGCGGGCTTGCCAAGATCAAGCCAATTGTCGTCCGCGGGCGGAGCAGGTGGCTCCTCGAGCTTTGTAAACTCCGGAGTCTCTGTGTCCGCGCTCACTGGGTTCTCAGCATTCTCGTTGCGCTCCAAGAGTGGGTTACGCTCCAGCTCCGTTTCGATGAACTCCATCAGCTCGAGGTTTGATAGCTGCAAAAGACGGATGGCCTGCTGCAGTTGGGGTGTCATCACCAACTGCTGGCCCTGTCTCAGTTCCAGCTTCGCCGAAAGCGCCATGCGCCTAACCTACGTATCCAAGCCTATCTGACTACATGATAGCCGGAAATCATCAGCGCGCATTAGCGAACATGTCGCCAAGGTACACTCTGCGCACATCGTCGTTCAAAATGATTTCTTCCGGCTTACCTTGTGTCAGAACTTGACCATCGTAGATGATATACGCCCGATCGATTAAGCTTAACGTTTCGCGAACGTTATGATCAGTGATCAGAACGCCGATGCCTCGCTCGGTCAAGTGGCGCACCAGCTCCTGAATGTCGCCGACCGCGATCGGATCGATGCCGGCAAATGGCTCGTCCAGCAACATGAATGAGGGCCCCGAAGCGAGCGCGCGCGCAATCTCGCAGCGCCGACGCTCGCCGCCCGAGAGCGCAATCGAGGGCGACTTTCTCAAATGCGAGATGCGGAATTCCTCAAGCAGACTATCGAGTTGCTCCTTGCGCCGCTTGGCCGATGGTTCCACCAGCTCCAACACCGCCATGATATTCTTCTCCACCGAAAGGCCCCGGAAGATAGAGGCCTCCTGCGGCAGATACCCGATACCAAGCCGGGCACGACGGTACATTGGAAGATTCGTGACGTTTTGGCCGTCGATAGTGATGTGTCCAGAATCAGCAGGGACAAGGCCCGTGATCATGTAGAAGACGGTCGTCTTGCCGGCACCATTCGGGCCCAAGAGCCCGACGGACTCGCCACGCCCAACCGCAAGGCTGACGCCTTTCACCACCATGCGCTTCTTGTAGGTCTTCTGCACGTGATGGATCGTCAGCCACCCTTGCGCGCTCAACTGTTGCTCGGAGCCTTCCGCGGCAGCAGCGCCATTCCCCTGCGTGTCGTCGTCCGCCCGCTTTGCGGCCCGGTCGAGCTTCGATCCGAATGCAAGAATTTTAGGCACGGTTAGAAAACCTCGACTTATGCGCGTAGGGCCAGCGTTCGCCACGTCATCGTGCGCGCTTCGCCGCTCGTGTCAATCTGCGGGAACCTCACGGTGAGCGCAGTTTTGGCGCCCACTTTGGCGCGGTGGACGCATTATTGCTTGGCTTCACGGCCGAATTGGCGCCGTTCTTTGTCTTGCCCTTCATGAATTGCGGATAGAATACGGCGCTTGGCCTCGCCCCCTTCGCAGGCCCTTGCACGGTCACGTCACGGTCCGATCCTTTCTCGCCCGGGGCTGCCGTCGCGGTCCAGGCCGCGCTTGCGTCATTTTGAATGACGCTCTTGCCCGTTGTCATATCGATTGTCAGACGTGTGCCGCGGACGACGTTCTTTTCCCGTGTGAGAACGACGTCACCTCCCAGCGTCACGGTGTTCTTCTTGACGTCAAAGACAGCCCAATCACCAGTCGCCTTCTGACCGCCTTTCGACGTAACGATGACTTTTCCGCGTGCCTCGATGCGCGTTAGCGTGGCGGGTTGCGCCTTCCCCGTTTTGCCCGAGTCACCGGGCTTCAATGCGAGCCCTGCCGCGCCGGCGTACGTCGCGTGAAGCTCAGACGTGCGCACCGCGAACTCACCCTGCTTGGCGCGTACATCGCCGCGGAACTTGGCGACCTTGGCATTGTCATCGACATCGAGACTGTTTGCCTCAATATTGATGGGTGCGTTGGGATCCGTCTTGAAGATGCCGGTTGCTGCGTTTGACCCGGCGACAACTGCTTTCTTCAGAGCAGCCTTCGTGCCCTGGTTTCCTGCTGGTTTAGCGTTGCCACCATAAAAACGCGCCGTGATGCGACCGCCAGCGCCTGCGGGAGACGTAAGCTGCGTGTGACCCTTGGAGCGCTCAACGAACAGCCTGCCGCCTTTAAGCTCGTTACGGCCCTGGTTGACGACGACGTTTCCCGTCAAAAGGATCGTGTTGGCGCGTTGGTCGATCTTTACGGTATCGCTGGTAACGCGGCGATCGTCGCCCGATGTCATGACCACGTTGCCGGTCAGCACCGTGACCTCCTTGACTGCATTGTAGTCGAGGCTCTGGCTCGTGACGCTGTCCTTCGGCGCCCGTGTCATGACTATGGGCGACGTTGATTGGATGCGGCGCAGCTTAGAGCCGGAGGAGGCATCTTTTGCAGTGCGCCCAGCCCCTTGTGCCGCCCCTCCTTCGTAGCTCACCTGAAGTGCGGCCGTTTCCAACGTAGCGTCCCCCTGCGCCGCTCGAACGGTGCCCGAAAAGATCGCGGTCTTCGCAGTGTCGTTGATGTCCAAACGGTCGGCGGTGATATCGATGGGGCCGTTTCCAGCACCTATAATTGGAATATCTGCCGAAGGCGCCGCCTTGGCTGCAGCCTTTGTTTTTGAACTATTTTGCGGAACGAGACGCGATTGAACCGCGTCGATGAATGTCATCTCATGGCTCTTGGTATTTATCGTCATGCGGTTGGAGCGGATCGAACCTGCCGGCATCTCGACGACGACCGGCTCCTTGGTTGTGATTACGTTCGTTTTGGTGACGATCTTTGCGCGAGACAGCAGTGCGTGCATGCCATTGTCAGATGCGATGTCGATGCCACCCATTAGCTCAAGCACGACTTTCTTTGTATCGTAGACGCCGCGCGTGGCTGTGATGTGCGTTTTGACCTCATTCGCGTCGGTCAAGTCGCCCGTAATCCCTTCGAGTTTGATGTTCGTGGTGTCGAGGAAATCCTGCATGGCCGTATCTGCGGTGACGACATATGAGCCGCCATCCTTGTTGAACCCCTCGTAGCGGGGGTTATGCATCGTGAGGTTTTTCGGGATGATATTTGGCAGGGCAAGTTGCGGCAGACCTTCCATCCAGCCGACGGTCTCCATCATTGTCAGCATATAAACCAGAACGATGGCGATGCCGCCAAGCGGCAGCAACCAGCGCAGTGCGCGCACGACGATCGTGTGCCGGCGGGCGCGCGCGAAGTTTTTCGTCCGGTCGCCCGCAGGTATGTCAAATGCGGTCGCGCGGGTTCGTCCGCGATGCCGCTCAAGATCGGTCGTTGTTGCCATATGCTCTGTCGGAAGAAGCCGACCATCAGCTTGATTACCGACAATCACTGCCAATTGGGGTGATATTGGGACTCAATTCAAGGGGCCAGAAGGTCAGGAAAATTGGTACCACAAAGCCACTTATGGGCTGCGATCTGCCCCTCAATGGGAGAAAATGTCCTCTCCTGAGAACCCCGCTAGGTCGAGGCGTGCACGGATCGGCAGGAACCGAAATGCGGCCTCGGCAAACGCGCGCCTGCCATCGCGATCGAGCATGGCGTCGAGCTTGTGCTTTAAGGCGTGGAGATGAAGCACGTCGGAGGCCGCGTAGGCGAGCTGCTGCTGGGACAGCTCCTTTGTGGCCCAATCTGAGCTTTGCTGCTGCTTGGATAACTCAATGCCCAGGAGTTCGGCCGTTATGTCCTTGAGGCCGTGGCGTTCGGTGTAGGTCCGCACGAGCTTTGATGCGATTTTGGTGCAGTAAATCGGTTCGGTTAGAACGCCGAGGTTCTTCTCCAGGACGGCAACGTCAAAGCGGGCAAAATGGAAGATCTTGAGAATTGATTTGTTAGCTAGCAGGGCCTTCAGGCGCGGTGCGGCATAGTCGTTGCCGTCGAACTGAACGAGGTGCGCGCTCCCATCACCAGCGGAGAGCTGAATCAGACAAAGCCGGTCGCGATTGAGGTTCAGGCCCAACGTTTCCGTATCAACGGCAACGCTTTGCCAGAAGCTTAAGCCTTCTGGCAGATCATTCTTGTGGAGCGTGATGGAGGGCTTGGGCATTGGTCTTGCGCTGAGTATCCAGGTCCCGATCAAGTGGTCCGCAGGCAAACCTCTGATACACAACAATTATTTTTGGAAGCCTACGCGGACTGTCTACCGGCTTCGCAAATGGATGGCAAGCAGCGCTGTTCGTCGTGCAAACGCGTCGCTAGAAACGCCGACTTCTGGTGAGGCCGCCTTGCCGTGCCAGGCAAAATGGACTGGGTGTGAAGGGTTGGGGTCAGGTCACCGGCGGCGATGGCACACAAGACATTCCCACCCATTCTCAGGCGTTTTCGCCTGAAAGTGTCCCACCGGCTCGACCTAACGATCTTTGCGTCGAATGCGGTCATCGACCCCGCGCCGCCGACGGCAGACTGAGCAGGTGCATTCCCTGCATCAAAGCTGAAGCCGCTCGGACACGCGACTCTCGTGAGGCTGCCGAAGCTCGCGTTGCCGCGACGACAGCGTCCAAGCCCCTGCCCAAACTCAAGCGAGGCCGCAGCATTGCTCGATACGGACGGAGACGGGCAGCCCGACGTGGCAGTCGTGCCGCTTGACGCCATGCCGAGGCATCGTTGAGGCTTTTCGTACACGATACGCGCGCACGTCATGGGGTTCGAGGCTGGCGTGAATACTGGACGACTTTTCTACGAAATGCGCGCGCACGCGCGCGCGTCATGGGCTGCGAGTTTCGCGTCAATCTGAGGCCAATTTCGACACCAGTACGCACGCGCGCGTCGTGAGGTTCTAGCGAACTGAGGGAAAGAGGGGGTAGATAACCATGCGGCTCTACACGATCACCTGCAACGCCCGCACCCGTGCGGGCCATCCTTGCAAGCGGAAGGCTCTGGCGAATGGCCGCTGTCCCAATCATGGGTGCTTGAGCACTGGCCCTAAGACGAAAGCCGGTCGGGCGCGCTGTGCGGCAGCGACGCGCCAGCGTTGGGCCAGATGGCGCGAACAACGCGCGCAAACGTCGACAATCTAGCACCTCGGCCACGCCAAAGCTGTGGACACTGCACGAAGGTTTTTTGCGTGCTCCGTTATGTCCTGTGTGGATGGCTCCTGCATTGCAAGGATTTTTTGAAGTTTCGACATGAGGTCAGGAGCAGTCTTGTGTCCGGCCTGTTTGATGCAGCGCAGTTGCCGCTGGCCCTGATGGTTTGCGCGGATCAAGTCCCATTCTGCTTT
>JAAERO010000107.1 GCA_024230315.1 Hyphomicrobium sp. | reverse complement strand
CTCGTTTCAGCGACGACGTCAAACCGTCGATCAAAATCATCCCCAGACATACCCACTAACTCATTCTCCCAACGCGAAAACCACGCTTAAGAAGAACTACGTCTTAGTCATCCCGCAAGGCGGTCTTCACCGGATGCGTACCAAGGCCACCGCACAGGCGATTCGCAAGGCGATGACGTTCGAGCCCTCGATCGATTGGCTGCTCGAGAACCAGCACAAGATCGTGCACAAATATTTCGAGAAGGGTTTGAAGGGAGAGATCTGAGGCCGGTGCATCAAGCCGACTGATGGTTCCAAATCTTGAGCAACCGCTTATAGCGTGCGTTGGCAATCACATAAGATATGCGTAGGCCAAACAATCCGCCCGTGAAGTTCCGCCTGAGAATGTAGTATCTGAAGAACAGGACTGGATACTCGAACGGCAGTCGCATCAAGATGATGTGGAGCGGTTTCTTTAGCTCTTTGGCTTGCAGGTCTGTGTAACGGTCGAGCTTAGTGCGCACGTGATCGAGAGTGCGCCATGAATAGTGCAAAGCGATACCGTTGAGCTGACCGACGGGATAGGTTCCCGTGTCAACGGTGTCGTGTACGCGGCTCTTGCGGAATCGCACCTTCCGGCGATCATACAAGCGCACATAGTTGTGGTAGTCGGCCCAAAGACGTGGACGATCGTGGCCTGGATATACCGTCACCTGTCGGAATCTATAGGCAGGAAGCAGCTTATCTGGCGAACGCATAAGGGTTTTGATTTCGCCTGCGAGCTCGTCCGTGATGACCTCATCGGCATCGAGATTCAAAATCCAATCATGGGTGGCGCAGTCTTCCGCGTATCGCTTCTGTGGGCCATACCCATCCCAGGCATTGAAATATACCCTTGCGCCCAAAGACTTAGCCTTGGCGACCGTATCATCGGTAGAACCTGAGTCGACAATGACGACCTCGTCGACGATCTCGCGCGCAGCCAGAATGCATCGCTCAATACGATCTCCTTCGTCCTGTGTGATGATGCAGCAGCTAAGAGGCACTCAGCTTGTTTCCCTGCTCTTGAGATTTTCCCATCGCTTTGCGACGGATCTCCTGAGGCGGGAGATCAGCGTCTTTGCTCGTTTCGGCTGGAAGGGATCGGGTGCGTGGCGATGGTCCCCGATGTGGTCGGCTATTCCCGGAGCAACCATGGCGACGCGCATCCCTCGCTCCTTGCAGAAGAGGCTCAAATCTTCTTCGGTAACGTGGTGTTCGAAGGGACCGAACTGCCGCCAGAATGCCATCCGCGCGATTGACGGGTTGAACGAATAAGAAAACCACTTCGGGTGCGCGTCAACATCCCAAACAAGGTAGTCGATATCGCCGTGTCTCGATTTGTGCGCACCTTTGGCGTATCGAGGATTATAAACGCGATGAGCGATGCAGACGACGGAGATGTCGGGCCGCGCATCCAGAAAACCAATCACGCTGTTGAGGTCGAGAGTTCGGGTGAAACCCCAATCGTCTTCCAAATGCAGGACGTAGGGTGTCTGCAACGTCGCGTAGGCCTTATCGATTGAGCGCAACTGTCCTAGCTTCGGCTCGTTGACGCGCACGTCGGCCATGGGAAATTTTTGCGCGAATGTTGCCGCACCGGCCACATCTTCGGAATCCTCCGCGAGAACGATACTGCTCGCATCAAAGAACTTCAGGAATGATGAGACAGTCTCTTCGAGCAGGTCGAACCGACCGCAACTCGTCAGCACCGTCGCAATTCTTGCAGGATCGATCACATATTTGGGGGGCATGGAGCCTAACCTTTAGCGAATGCTCAGATAAGGTTATCACGAGGCCCGCACCCAAACGTCAAGTTGGGTGAGCGCAAGCGCCGCCAGTCCGATAAAGACGTTGACTTTTCAATAGGTTGGTTTCGCCGCCGTTGACCTCTCTAGCCTAGCCAGCCCAATGAGGCCGCCGCCAGAACCGCGAGGCTGAGCGCGCCAATCCAAAGAGCAACGCGGCCCCATCTCTTACGCCGTGCCTCCTCACGTGCAAGCTCGCGCACCGTTTCCTTGTCGAGCCGGAACCCTGAGCGTGCCATCTCGGAAAGCGCAACCGCCGTTTGCTGCATCTGCGTCAGCAGCGATGGAACATCAGCGAGCACCTTGCCGATCGTCGTGGCGCCTTCGCCAGCTTGGCGCAGCCGCCCAATCGGCCCGAGGTTGTCTTCGATCCATTCGCGTGCAACAGGCTCGGCGGCGCTCCACATGTTAAGGCTGGGGTCTAGTCCGCGCGCTACGCCTTCGACGACGACCATCGTCTTCTGCAGCAAGATGAGCTCTGGCCGCGTCTGCATGTCAAATACTTCCGTGTAGGCGAAGAGTTGACCGAGTAGATCGCCCATCGAGATCTCCTCCGCCGTGCGGCCGTGGATAGGCTCGCCGATGGCGCGTAGCGCCTGCGCGAAGACTTCGACCGGATGGTGAGGTGGCACGTAGCCCGCCCAGAAGTGCACCTTGGCTGCTCGGCGATAATCGCGTGTGATGAGCCCATAGAGGATTTCGGCGAGGAAGCGGCGTTCCTTAGTGCCGAGCCGGCCCATGATTCCGAAGTCGACAGCAACCACCTTGCCCGCGCCATCGACGAATAAGTTCCCCTGGTGCATGTCGGCGTGAAAAAAGCCGTTGCGCATGGCGTGCTTGAGGAACGAGCGCATCACGGTGAGACCGAGCGCCTTGCGGTCGAAGCTGGCGTCGTCGAGGCGCGCATTATCGGCGATGGGAATCCCGTCGATCCATTCCGCGGTCAGCACGCGCCGCGACGTGCGCTTCCAATCGACGTTGGGTACACGAAAGTCGCGATCGTCATCCCTCTCGATATTCTCGGCCATCTCCGAGATGGCGGCGGCCTCGAGGCGTAAGTCCATCTCGATCTCGGTGATACGTTTCAAGGTGTCAACGACGGCGACGGGCTTGAGGCGTCGCGAGGGGGGATGAAAGCGCTCAATCTGCCTGGCCACGAAGTAGTAGCTGTCGAGGTCGCGCCGAAAGCGCCTCTCGATACCGGGCCGCAGGATTTTCACCGCTACGTGCCGCCGCCGGCCATCCTCTTCCACGATCGCTTTGTGCACTTGCGCGATCGACGCGGCGGCGACCGCAGGGTCGAACTCGACGAAGTGGTCCTCAAGCTTGCCGCCGAGCGCGTGTTCCACCGCCTCGCGGGCCTGTTCTTGAGAGAAGGGCGGCAGTTTATCCTGCAGATGGGAGAGGTCCTGCGCCAGCTCAAGACCTATGAGGTCGGCGCGTGTTGCCAAGAACTGGCCGAGCTTGATGTAGCTGGGCCCCAGCCGCGTCAATGCAGTGGCAACGCGCGTCTCTTTGGGCTCTCGGGCATGGAAGGGTGCTGCAAGAATGCGGATGGGTGTGGTGAAGGCCAGCGCCAGTTTGACCTCTGGAGGCGCGCTCGCGCCTTTGGGCACGAAGCGCACACCGTGTTGGGCGAGCACGAGGCCCGCGCGGGCAAGCCGCAAGCTATTGATCAACGCTCCGGCCATTAGCGCGTGGCGGTCCTTATCGTGAGAATTTGCAAACTAGGCTGCGCGGCAGATTGCGCTGAAGCGGCGCTGGGTCAAGTGTCAGATGCTTTGAGAGTTTCTGAAGGCTTCTCCAAGCCGCCTTCTCGGCTTCAGTTGGCTCAGCAAGTAGGGGCTGGAATCGTACGTCCGGAATTGCCCGGAAGAGGTCACCGAGACCTATTGCGCCGAGTCAGAAGGATCACTGAATGCCCGCTACTTGCCAAAAGCCGATATCAGGCAGTGGAGGCAAGCTTCAGCCCTACGATCCCGGCAACTATCAATCCAACAAAGAAAAAGCGCGCGAAAGCGGCGGCCTCACCCAAGAAAATGATACCGAGCGCGAATGCGCCCACTGCACCTATGCCGGTCCAGACGGCATAAGCGGTGCCCATTGGGATTGTTTTCTGTGCGAGGAGAAGCAGCAGACCGCTCAGTGCCATGCATCCTACGGCAAAAGCGATCCAACTCCAACGTGGTCCAGCATCGGTTAGACCCAGCTTTAGCCCGATGGGCCAGCCCCACTCAAAGAAACCAGCAATAATCAGATAGACCCACGCCATTTTGGGGCTCCCCTTTTATCAAATCCTTGATGCTTGACTTATCTACTGGTCACTTAGCCCGATTAGTCGGCAAAAGAACATCCAGCGTCTGCCCAGTTGCCAACAAGGAAGCGATCTGAAGTTAGACGCCGTGTTGCCAGTCAATCTTTCGCCTTGAAAACTTTCAGGTGCTTGCCGCCGCGGCTATGAGCATGCCCATTGCTTCATGCGAATGTGCTGAACGCGTATGCACACGAAGAGAGTTCCTGCCCAGACCACCTGTTCTCTATATTGGGTCGATCTCCCGTTGTCTGGAACGGTAATAGCCTGATTCGACATGACTTCTGCAACCTCGGTTATGCTATCGAACCTCAGTTCGATTCAGTGTCCACTGCGTCGTCCTTCGTTCTTTTCGCGGCAGTCGGCTCACCGCGAATGTATTTGTTCCACACCTGATCCCGGCGTTCGCTAGAGCGAGCGGTCATGCTGCGCGGGCCAAGCAGATCAGCTGGATTTGCGATTTGGGCGCCGAAATTGCGTTGCGTGGCGCAACCGAAATTCGAGTAGGGAAGATTCGTCGGTTCGTAGGCCAGGTTGGTCGACCAATCTCCGCATTCGGGGGGTTGAGCCACATAGCGCAAATAGGATACGCGAATGGGCGGCTGGCCGGCGCCCTCCGCTTCATAGGCCTCGACGGAAATTGACGATTCAGAGAAGCCATAGTCGGCAAGAAGATTACGAACCTCCAATACGGAGTTCATCGCGGAGACTTCGTTTTCGGCCCCGCTTGGGACCGAGACAACGAGCCGGCTATTACCTGCGTTGGTCGCGCGATAGCGATTGACGAAGTCGATCAGTTTTGCGCGCTGAGCGGGCGTCAAGCCAATGGAGCCGTTCGCGACACGTATGAAGTGGTCTGTCGGCTCCTGCGATACCAGGATGGGATGGCGTTGAGCGGGATCGATAAGCGTCCATCCTACCACCGCCGTCGGGTACTGGTCGCGCTTGCAGCCCACCATGGTCAGCGCCACGACGCAGACAGCAAGGAGCGTCGCGCCGCTCTTTCCCATGCGGCTACGGCGAGACGTTTTCGGTGTTTTTGATGACGTCATATTATTTCTCCGTCCGTCTATTCGACGATAAAGCCATAGTCGCCCTTGAGATCGCCGACAGGCACAGGACCGCCCCGGCCGTAGACCCGGTTTATGTGACCAAGGAAATTCGCTTTTCTATCGGTCGCCGTATTGAGACCATCGCCCGGCAGCGCCAGTTCACGCCGCGCCGTCGGCCGCACGATGTATGGCGTGACGAGGATGACAAGCTCGGTCTCAGAATTCTGATAGTCGCGGCTACGGAACAGCGTGCCGAGGATTGGAACGTCCTTAAGCCCCGGGAAACCGTCGATATCCTGGCGCGTATCTTGAGAAAGCAGGCCAGCCAGGGCGAGCGATCCGCCAGAGGGCAACTCGACCGTCGACTTGGCCTCTCGTGTCAACGCCGGAGTAAATCTACATCGTTTGGCCGGAGCAAAAGTGCAGCAGGGATGTAAGCGATAAGGCCCCCGATATCGGGGGCCTTATGGCGTTTCGCGGGTCATTGCTGAGCGGTTAGGTCCGGCGGCAGTTTTG
>JAAERO010000106.1 GCA_024230315.1 Hyphomicrobium sp. | reverse complement strand
TAACACCAAACGGCCAGACTTGACGCTCGCCAGCCACAGTGGCGGCAAGTGAGGGTCTGATTACCGCAGTTCCTGCTTCGAGGAACGGAAATTGGCGCACTCCATCATCGATGCAGTGTCATCCGGGGAATGTCGGTTAACATTATCCGCCGGCCGATCGTGTCAAAGAGTTTGCCAAGCAAGAGGGGACCGAGAAAATTCCCCAACGTAAACGGCAGAATATACCAGCCCACGTGGTCGGCCGGGACATCATAGAAATCGGTCAGGATCAGTGCGTAAGTGAAGAAGATCGCATTGTAGAAGAAGGCTTGCGCCACCATAAGGCTTAAGCCCACCAAAGTGCGCTGACGCTGCGTTCTAAAGAGTGTCTTGGCAACCTCCCGTAGCGGTGTGTGCGAGCGTGAGTGCAGCCGAATTTTGGGAAACGGTCCTTCGGTGAGCACATAGCCCTGCTTAACGAGTTTGGACTCGATGCCGGCCACAATCGCTTCAGCCTCGCTCGCACGGCCATGAATGACAAGCCAGCGCGGACTTTCGGGGATCCACATGCGCATAAAGAAGATGACGATGCTAAGCAGTGCGCCGATGAGAAATGCGGCGCGCCATCCGAGTTCGTAACCAAGAACGTCGGGGTTGAGCAGCACGATTGTTGCGGCGGCTCCAATCGCTGCGCCAATCCAGAAGCTGCCGTTGATAACAAGGTCGGTCCAGCCGCGCACGCGGGCCGGCACCAGCTCCTGGATCGTCGAGTTGATGGCGGTATATTCACCGCCGATACCGGCGCCGGTGAGAAAGCGGAAGAGCGCGAAGCTCCATAAGTTCCAGGAAAATGCCGTCGCGCGGTTGCGCAGAGATAGACCGTGAGAGTGATGAAGAACAGTTTTTTGCGCCCCAAGCGGTCGGTGAGCCAGCCAAAGAGCACCGCGCCAAGCACGGCGCTGGTAAGGTAAGCGCTGCTTACAAGACCGATCTCGGTGTTGCTGAATTGAAGCACAGGGCTTTCCTTCAAAGTCCCGGCGACGGAGCCGGCAAGTGTCACCTCGAGCCCATCCAGGATCCAAGTGATACCGTGCGCGGTTGCGACGAGTGTATGGAAGGGGCCCCAGGGCAGACGGTCGGTACGCATCCGGTGAAGACCGCCTTGCGGGATGACTAAGACGTAGTTCTTCTTAAGCGTGGTTTTCGCGTTGGGAGAATGAGTAGTGGGTATGTCTGGGGATGATTTTGATCGACGGTTTGACGTCGTCGCTGAAACGAG
>JAAERO010000105.1 GCA_024230315.1 Hyphomicrobium sp. | reverse complement strand
TCGTTTCAGCGACGACGTCAAACCGTCGATCAAAATCATCCCCAGACATACCCACTACTCATTCTCCCAACGCGAAAACCACGCTTAAGAAGAACTACGTCTTAGTCATCCCGCAAGGCGGTCTTCACCGGATGCGTACGTTCGGGCCAAGGCTCAACGGGTGTTTTGCAACACGTTCGGGGGTAAAGCGTACATCGAAGGCTAGAAAAGAGGATCGCGCCGGATTCTAATTTGGAGACTGGTGTCGCTTCGTGGGGGCAGGCCAAGCCGGAGGTCGACCCGAAAATAGGGCCCGAGGCCAGCGTCCCTCCCGCTGCCACGGGGTATCTCATGCAGCCAGACGCATCTCGCGCACGTCCTCAAGAAGGCGTAGAAAATCAGCTGCCGGTGCTAGACACATGGTTCGATAAGTTTGGAGGAAGGGGCGCCATCCTTTTTTGCAAGGTCGGCATCGGCGCTGCCCTTCGGCACGCACCTGCTTCAAGCACCCTCACCCAATTTTCATGCGGATGCCTGCCGCCCCCGCGCGGAGCGGATCATAACGAGTTCTCTCACGTTCTCCGGCGTGATGTAACCGACGAGCCCGCCAGATGGATCGACCACCCCGACGCACTGCGCAGTTGTCTTGTGCAGAAGGGAAAACGCTTGCTCAAGGTCTGCATCTTGCGGCACGGTGGGCACGTCCACCGTCATGATCTCCAGCACGGGGATAGAGCCACCGTTCTTCTTCAATGCCTCGATGATCACCTTGCGGGTCACCACGCCGCGCAAGCGTGACGCGTCATCAAGCACCGTGAACTCTTGCTGCGTCGACTGCAAGAGGAGTTGGGCCGCGTCATCGGCGGTCGCCATTACGCCCAGCGACTGAAACGACTTGATCATTGCGTCGACGACCCGCCGGCAGCGGGTCAGCTCGCGAAACTGCGCGTATCCGGCCTCACCCCTCGCTGCAAGAAAGATGAAGATCGCAATCACTACGAGCACCGGATTGCCCATGAGGCCCAAGACAGCGAACACGACAGCGAACATCTGCCCGACAATTGCCGCCACCTGTGTCGCCCGCGCGTTACCAAGCTTCATGGCGAGCACGGCTCTTAGCACGCGCCCGCCGTCCATAGGAAAGGCGGGAATGAGATTGAAGACGAGCAAGACGATATTGGCGACCGCAATTTGGGCGACGAAGCTGGATTGGATAACTTCAATCGGCGTCATCTGCTCCAAATCAAATCGAAGCCCCAACGCAACAATGAGCACGAATGCGATCACCGCATTGACCGCGGGCCCGGCCAGCGCCACGATGATTTCTTGCGAAGGCTTCTCCGGCATGCGCTCCATCGAGGCAATGCCGCCAATCGGCCAAAGCGTTACGTCAGGCGTGCGGATGCCATAGCGGCGCCCGGCGACGATGTGGCCGAACTCGTGCAGCACCACACACGCGAACAGCACGATGATGAAGGCGACGCCCGCGATGGCGTCCTGCAGAGTGCCGCGCATCCACTGCACCGCTGCGATCCAGCCTAACAGCAGCAGAAACGTTAGGTGCATGCGGACGGCCGTACCGCCGACCGAAAAAAGCTTAATCGACCAACTCATGGGAAGCGTGTCCCCGTTACCCTATCACCACTGCTCATCATATGGTGTCAAGGACGCGAAGCTGCGAGCACCGCTATGTGCAATGATATGCCGACTTGGCGAGGCAAGCTCGACTGGCAGATCGAAAACTGGCGATCGTAGGGTGAACGTCAGGGGGCGACCAAGTCAGGTAGTTTCGGTTTTTCGGGGTCGGGTTCGACGTCCGCTTCTGCGATCGGGCCCACTGTGCTGTCGCGCCCATAGATGTCCGAGCGAAAGACGACCTCACCATCCCGCTCCGCCCAAGCCGTGATGTAGGCGAAGTAAACCGGGATCGGCCGTGTGAGCTTCACATCGAGGGGCTGGCCCGCTTGAATCACGTGGGCAACTCGCCCCGGCTGCTCCCAGCCTGGCTCGTAGCGCGCAATCCACTCAACAAGCTTGAACACGTCCTGGACGCGCACGCAGCCCGCGCTAAACCCGCGCGAACGTTGGCCGAACAAACTTTTCATGGGCGTGTCGTGCATATAGACGATGTCCTTGTTCGGCATGTCTATGCGAACAAGCCCCAGCGCATTCTGCGGACCCGGGTCCTGCCGGAACTTCAACCGTGTTGTGTCCGCCGCGCCCCATACAATGGAGTACGGGTCGACTTCCGGACCGTCGACGCCGTTAAGCACCAGGATCTTTTCCTTGCTAAGATAGTCCGGCTCCTTGGCCAAACGCGGAATGATGTCGAAATTGGCGATGCTGTCGGGCACGCGCCAGTATGGAAAGAAGTTCAGCCCTCGAATGGTCGCTTTGATAGACGGTGTCTGGCGCACGGCGCGCCCCACGATGACGCGGTGGCGCTGCTGCACCTCATAGCGCTCCACCGCCTCCAACTGGAATGCGGGAACGTTGACGAGGATGTAGCGATCCTCAACCCGGTTCTTCATCAGGCCTTGAATGCGCCGAAGATTGAGCAGCAGTTGCGCGAGCCGCCGCTCAGTGGTCACGTTAAGCGCGGGATAGGTTGACCGCTCGACACGGCCTGTCGGCCTTAACCCATGCCGGAGCTGGAAGTGGCGCACCGCCTGAGAAAGCTGGTCATCAAACGTATTGGAATCATAGTAGCCCGAGTTGCTCGAGGTCAAATCTCCACTCATGCGCAAACGTTTGCGCAGGATCGGAACCCGGTTATCGGATTCGCCCACACGCATCATGCGGCCCTTTGGAACCATCGGCCAGCCGCCGATGCTCAGCAGCTGCTGATAGCGGTCGATCGCCGCTTCCATTGCCGCAATCATTTCGTCGCTACGATAGGGCGTAGGGTCAGGCCTCAGGTCTTCGAGGGGCGCACGTACCCGCTGCAATCGCTTGCGCGCACGCTCTTCTTCTTGCCAGCGACCCGTATAGTCGGGCGTACCCGTACCCGTAATGCCTTCCCACCAGTTGGATTGCGCAGGCACAGGTGCCGCCGAGAGCAACGTGAGTCCGATCACGATGTTGAGGCGGACTCCGGCTCTCATGAATCCCCGGCAGAGTTGAGCGGCGCGGTTCCTGTCGTAGGGCCGCGCTGGTGCGCGATATGCCGGCATTCATCCGTCCTGATTATTACTCTTGCCGAAGGGCAGCGAACTTGGCCATCCGAGATTGTTTCACTGAGGCAACGCCTTCGTTACTAGCCGATAGGATATGGCCAAACCAAGACGACACGACAGGCTCCAAATGCTCAACTTTCTGCTTTTCCAACCTCTGCGGCCATGCGGCGCCAATCAACGGATTATGTTCCGCATTCGTAGCAATGCGGCACTCAGATGTGCCCAAGAAAGTGATCCCAACCTGCCTGCCCAACAGGCACCCGATGTCCCATTTCATCCACGACAGAAATGCCATCATCAGCCCCTGCAATCGAACCGATACGGGTCACCTGCGTCCTCGCCGCCGCCGCCTGTCTTTCGAATTCCTCCGCACGATCGGGCCGCACCATGGCGAGGACCTCATAATCCTCCCCACCCGTCATCAGATCGACCAACGTTGCGCCGCCTGAGTTCACGACCGTTCTGGCGGGGGATGAAAGCGGCACGCGCGCCGCCTCGATGCGCCCACCCGTACCCGAAGCACGGCACAACCGGCTAAAGTCTTTGACGAGACCATCGGAAATATCCATAGCCGCGCGAGCACACGAGCGAACGACTCTTGCGATGCCAACAGGCGGTACTGGCATGCAATAGCGAGCGTCCAGGTGATCACGCCCAGCCTTGTCGAGGCCGCATCGTAGGCCGAGGGACGCATCGCGCCGCTGCTTGAGGCCGAGTGTCGCGTCGCCGATCGTGCCCGATACATAAACGTGATCGCCCGGGCGGGCGCATGAGCGGCGCACGATGGCGCCCGCAGGAATTGTCCCAAACGCCGTTATCGAAACGCTCAACTCATTGGGTGTACGATCTGTGTCACCACCGGCAAGAGTGCAACCGAACGCCTCCTGCGCGCGGCGCAGACCGTTCGAGAATGCCGTGAACCATCCGCGTTCTGGCGCTTCGGGCAGCGCCAGCGTCATCAGGTAGGCAATCGGGGCGGCACCCTTTGCAATGAGATCCGACACGTTGACGGCGAGCGCCTTCCACGCAATGGCGCCTGGGTCCTCGTCTGCGAAAAAATGTACACCCGCAACGATCGCGTCCGTTGTGACGACAAGTTCCTCGCCAGCTCCCGGTGCAATCACCGCGCAATCATCGGCAAGGCCGAAGGCGCCTGAAAAGCCCGCGGCGAGAGGCGCCAAGAACTCGTCTATGAGCGCTTCTTCGCTATCAATCCTATCGTTCGCCATTTCGCTCGAACTCCGCTGCGCGCAGACGCCGCCCCAGCTTGTCGAGTACGCCGTTGACGACTTTCGACTCATCGTCGGAGAAGAAGGAATGCGCCACGTTGATATATTCGTTGATTGCAACGCGAGCGGGCACATCCGTGCGCTCCATGAGTTCGAAGACGCCTGCGCGCAAAATGGCACGAAGAATCGCATCGACACGTACGAGACGCCAACCTTCAGAAAGCTGCTGGTCGACGAGCGGGTCGATGTCGCGCTGGCGGCGCACTACGCCATGCAGTATCGCAGAAAAATACTTGGCATCGGCGCCCGCCGGGGCCTCACCACCGGGCGTGCCTGGAAAACGCAAGCGCACAAACTCGTCGATAACCGCGTTGACGTCGGTGCCGGCGAGATCCATTTGATAAAGCGCCTGCACGGCGGCTATCCGTGCCGCCGTGCGCGGCGCCATGGTACTTTGGCCTTGAGTGTTTCTATAAGGGGTGCTCATGCATTCTGCCCTTCAAACGCATGTGCAATCTCGATCAGCTTCAGACAGGCACGCGCGGCATGTCCGCCCTTACCCTCTATGCCGCCGCGGGCGCGTGCCATCGCCTGCGATTGGTTGTCCACCGTGAGAATGCCGTTTCCAACCGGAACGTTGTGGCGGGTTGCGATCTCCATCAGCCAGTGATTGGCGTTGCGGCAGACGATATCATAATGCGCTGTTTCGCCCCGAATAACACAACCCAGCGCCACCACACCGTGCCATCGCGAATGGGGTGCGGCGCGCGGTATAAGGCCCGAAGCGATAGCTTGTCCCAGCACTTGCGGGATTTCGAGCGCGCCGGGCACGCTGACACGATCAAAACTCGCGCCATGCGCTTCAAGCGCCGCGATCGCACCGTTTGCCAGCTCATCAGAGATCTCATCGTAAAAGCGTCCCTCGATGATGAGCACGCGCGTGTCGGGTTCTGCTGTCATGGCCTTCACTCGATCCCACGCGTACCGACAATGCGCAGGCCGAAGCCCTCAAGGCCCACATAGACATGGGCCGGCTTGTTCGTCAGCAGCACCATGTCGGTGACGCCAACCTCTCTGAGGATCTGCGAGCCGACACCGATCTCGACCTGACGACGTTCGCGCGCACCACCAATGCTCGTAGGCTTCTGTGTGCGCTGATTGATGCGCTCCGAAAGCGACCTTGGCCGCAGGTCGCGAATGAGCACCACCACACCGCGTCCTTCCCGATCTATCGCCTGCAGCACGTTTTCAATCTGCGTGCCGGCCTTGCCCGCCTCGCCGACTCCCAGCAGATCTTCAAGCACATTGACCGCGTGCACGCGCACCAACACTGGGCCCGGCGCATTCAGGTCACCCTTGACGAGGGCCAAATGCTCACCAGGCTCCACCGTCGTTTCAAAAACATGGAGGTCGAAGACGCCAGCCCTTGCCGTCGATACTTGGGTCTGTGCGACAGCACGCACGAGGTGCTCATTCTGCAGACGATAGGCGATGAGATCCTCGATAGCGCCGATCTTGAGACCGTGATGCTGTGCGAAGGCCACGAGATCGGGCATGCGCGCCATAGTGCCGTCGTCGTTCATGATCTCGCAAATGACAGCGGCCGAGTACAAGCCGGCCAGTCGCGCTAGATCCACAGAAGCCTCTGTATGGCCGGCGCGGATCAGAACCCCGCCCTCACGCGCAACAAGCGGAAAGACATGGCCCGGTGAGACAACGTCGCTTGAGCCCTTGGTCGGGTCTATGGCGGTTGCAATGGTGCGTGCACGATCGTGGGCGGAAATGCCAGTAGAGATGCCTTCGCGCGCCTCAATCGATTGGGTGAAAGCGGTGCGGTTGCGCGAAGCGTTTCGGCGCACCATCGATTCCAAACGTAACTCGCTGGCGCGTGCTTGCGTCAGCGTCAGACAAATGAGCCCTCGCCCGTGCTTGGCCATGAAGTTAATGATGTCAGGCGTCGCCATTTGTGCCGGCACGACGAGGTCGCCCTCGTTTTCGCGTTCCTCCGCATCGACGAGCACAACCATGCGCCCGTTGCGCATATCCTCGAGGATCTCAGAGACGGTGGATAGGCAGCCGCGGCCCTCAGAGAAGGCCATCGAGCCGGCTTCTTGCGTCACGGGCGAAACTCCAATAGCCGCGCGACATAGCGCGCGAACAGGTCAACCTCCAGATTGACCGTTTGTCCGGGGGTTTTCGCGCCCCACGTCGTTACCGTCAAGGTATGCGGGATCACGTTAACTCCGAAACGATTGTCACTAACTTCGTTGACGGTGAACGATGTGCCATTGAGCGCGACGGACCCTTTGGGTGCGACGTATGGGGCAAGGTGGTCGGGTACCTCGAATGAAAAACGCAGGCTCTCCCCGTCGGGCTTAACGTCAATGATCCGTGCAATGCCATCCACGTGTCCCATCACGACGTGGCCACCTATCTCCCCGCCGGCCTGCAACGACCGCTCCAAATTGATGCGCCGGCCAGGTTGCCAGTCTTCAATCGTCGTCTTGGAGCGCGTCTCATTCGAGGTATCGACAGTGAAGAGGCTACCCTGGTCTTCGGATTGCACGGTGGTCATGGTCAAGCAACAGCCGTCGCAACCCATGGAAGCACCCACTTCCAGAGAGCTCGCCGGGTAGTGCGTACGGATGGTGAATCGCCCCCCCTCGTGAGCTACCACCTCTCCGATATCGGAGATGATACCAGTGAACATGGCTGTGGCCCTTCCTTGCTACCTTGATGCCTTGTCTGAGCGCTTAGACCATCGTGCAAGACTGCGCCATGGCCGGCGGAATACCATCATAGTTTCGTTTGCGAGCGTGCGCTGATCGCAGATCTCCAATCCGTCCGTCGCAATGAATCGTCCAAGATCACGCAGAATCGCCGAATCGGGCGGGGCACGCCCGGATTGGGTTTGTGCTTGGAACATCACAACCTCGTCGATCAGGCCGGCACGCGAAAACGCGCGCCAGGTTGCAGGACCTCCTTCGAGCAGCAGGCGGGTGATGCCTTCAGCAACAAGCGTTTCCATGACAGCTGGGAGCCAAAGTTCGCCGCCGATCTCGGCAACGCGGAAGACGCGTGCGCCCGCACGTTCAAGCATAGCGACGGTGAACGCGTCTGGTTCGCTACCGCAAAAGATCCAAGTGGGATGGTTGCTGACGGACTTGACCAGCCGGCTTTCTTGAAGCCCCACAAGCTGCCGCGCCAGCACCACACGGACAGGCGAGCTATCCTCTAGCCCTGGCAACCGGCAGTTAAGTTGCGGGTCGTCGTCGACGACAGTCTGGCGCCCAACAAGGACGGCGTCAGTGCGTGCGCGCATGAGGTGGCCCAGCGCCCGCGATTGCTCGCTGGTTGCCCAGGTGGGCTGACCCTTTGCACCGCGCGGGGCGGAGCCATCCGAGGCGAGTGCCAGCTTCGCCTGAACCAACGGACGTCGCTCAGTCACGCGCAAAATGTGCCCAGCCGCCATCCAGTGTGCATCGCTCGCCATCAAGCCGCGCTCGACAGGGATACCCGCCTGGCGCAGCCGCTCCAGGCCGCGCCCCGCAACCCGTGGGTCCGGGTCCTCGATGGCGCACACGACACGTGCAATACCGGCGTCAATTATTGCGTCGGCGCACGGCGGCGTCGCACCGTGATGCGAGCAGGGCTCCAAGGTTACGTAGAGACTGGCTCCGCGCGCCTGGCGGCCCACACGCTTCAATGCCTCGACCTCCGCGTGGGGACGGCCGCCTGGCGCCGTCCAGCCGCGCGCGATGATTGTGCCCGTTGCCTCATCGGCAATCACGCTGCCAACCGAAGGGTTGGGTGCCGTTTGGCCCAAGCCACGCTCGGCAAGGCGAAGCGCGATGGCCATCATGTGGGCGTCAAAGCCAGAGCGCGTCGAGAAAGCCATACGACTTAGTGTTTCTTCAAAGGCGCCGTCTCGACGCCGGGGCCATCGAACGCGATCCGTACAGCCTCTCGCACGGCAGCCGGCTCGCTGGCAATTTCGCTCAACACCTCCTGGAAGTCGGCGGCATCATGAAAATCCCGGTAGACGGACGCAAAGCGCACGTAAGCGACGGGATCGAGGCCGCGCAGCGCTTCCATGACAAGACCACCGATGGTGGAGGAGGCGATCTCGCTTTCGCCTGAGCTTTCGAGCTGGCGCACGAGACCGGAGACCATACGTTCAACGCGCTCACGATCGATAGGCCGCTTGCGCAACGCCACATGGACGGAGCGCATAAGCTTGTCGCGATCGAAAGAGACCCTGCGGCCCGAGCGTTTGAGGACGATCAGTTCGCGCAACTGGACGCGTTCGAACGTCGTGAAGCGACCGCCGCAGTCAGGGCAGATGCGGCGGCGACGGATGGCGGCGTTTTCCTCGGTGGGACGGCTGTCCTTCACCTGGGTATTTTCGCCCGCACAATAGGGGCAACGCATAGAAGCCTCTCAATTCTAGCCGCGCACCGCGCCCCGGCGGCGCGACAATTGAATTATTAGCCACCAGCCCGGCAAATAAGCAACGAGGCGCCCTGGGATATCCAAGGGCGCCTCGCGAAGTGCATTTCCGGGCCGTTTAGCCGTAAATCGGGAAGCGCTTACACAGATCTATGGATTCCGCCTTCACTTTGCTTTCGACCGGGTCGTTCCCTTTCGCGCCAGTTTGGGCCAGGCCGTCGAGCACCTCGGCGATCATGCGCCCAACCTGCTGGAATTCGGCAACACCGAAACCGCGTGTCGTGCCGGCGGGCGCCCCGAGGCGAATACCCGACGTCACCATCGGGTTTTCCGGATCGAAGGGGACACCGTTCTTGTTGCATGTGATATGCGCCCGCTCCAGCGCCTTCTCCGAGATGTTCCCGGTTAGCTTCTTGGGGCGCAGATCGACCAAGATCAAATGTGTGTCAGTGCCGCCGGAGACCAGCGCAAACCCGCTATTCACCAGCACCTCGCCCATCGCCTTGGCATTCTCAATGACGTTCTTCGCGTAAATCTTGAATTCTGGCTTCAACGCCTCTCCGAAAGCCACCGCCTTAGCGGCAATGATGTGCATCAGCGGGCCACCCTGGAGGCCTGGGAAGATGGCCGAGTTGACCTTCTTGGCGATGTCTGGATCGTTGGTGAGGATCATGCCGCCGCGAGGCCCGCGCAATGTCTTGTGAGTCGTCGTGGTGACGACGTGGGCATGCGGGAAGGGGTTGGGATGCAGGCCACCGGCGACCAGGCCTGCGAAGTGCGCCATGTCGACCATCAAAATCGCACCCACCTCGTCGGCAATCTTGCGGAAGTCAGCAAAAGGAATCTGACGCGGATACGCCGAACCGCCGGCAATGATGATGCGTGGCTTGTGCTCGTTGGCAAGCTTGCGCACTTCGTCGAGGTCGATGAGGTGCGTATCGGGCCGCACCATATAGGACACGGGCTTGAACCACTTGCCCGATTGGTTGACTTTCGCACCGTGCGTGAGGTGCCCACCGGCTGCAAGGCTCAGACCTAAAATTGTATCGCCAGGCTGGGCGAGCGCCATAAAGACACCCTGATTTGCCTGACTTCCCGAGTGAGGCTGCACGTTGGCAAACTCGCAACCGAACAATTTCTTGGCCCGATCAATCGCAAGCTGCTCGGCGATGTCGACGTACTGACAGCCGCCATAGTAGCGCCGGCCAGGGTAGCCTTCGGCGTACTTGTTGGTCAGTACACTGCCTGCCGCCTCCAGCACCGCCTTCGAGACAATGTTCTCAGATGCAATAAGCTCGATCTCGTGCTGCTGGCGGTCGAACTCTTTATTGATGGCGTCAGCGACCTCGGGATCCTTGTCGGCAATCGATTCAGAGAAGAAGCCCGGTTTAGAGGCAGATTGCTCGCCCTTCACTAAAATAGACATAGGGACGTTTCCTTGTTGTCACGCGCAAAAATCGGCATGCGGACGGGCGTCTCGCTTCCCCGCCACGGGCCACATCAAACCATAATATGGTCGGGTCGCCTTTGGCTCAACCGCTTTGGTGAGCACGGTCGGCCTTAATGCCGCAGCACGTCGTCGCAACCGCTATTGGGCTATTCGGCCGCGAGCCGAACCGTTTGTCCTCTGGAAAGAGGGCAAGCCTCCCAAAGCGTAGTCAGCGCGGTGACGAGGTGATCCATTTGCTGATCGGTATGGACAGGCGATGGGGTTAGCCGGATTCGTTCCGTCCCTCTGGGGACAGTTGGATAGTTAATCGGTTGCACGTAGATCGCATAGCGATCGAGCAGGGCGTCGGTTACAGCCTTGCAGTGGACTGGATCGCCGACCGTCACCGGCACGATGTGGCTCACTCCATTCACCACCGGAAGCCTCGCCGCCCTCAGGCGTTTCTTCAGGGTTTCTACCCGCTCTTCCAAGCGCGCACGCTCGATACCACTGTGCTTTAAGTGTCGGATGCTCGCCAATGCCCCCGCGGCAATCGCAGGTGCCAGCGAGGTCGTAAAGATAAAGCCCGACGCGTAAGAGCGGAGGGCATCGCAACACTCACGGCTAGCTGCAATGTAGCCGCCCATGACGCCAAAGCCCTTGGCAAGCGTACCGTTGATGACATCGACACGGTCCATCACACCATCGCGCTCGGCAATGCCACCGCCGCGCGGACCGTAGAGTCCCACAGCATGTACCTCGTCCAGATAGGTTAGCGCGCCGTACTTCTTGGCCAGGTCACAAATCTCGGCGATCGGCGCGATGTGCACATCCATCGAATACACGCTCTCGAACACGATAATCTTCGGCGTATCGCGGTCGTACTCTTTGAGCTGCGCTTCCAGATCCGAAATGTCGTTGTGGCGCCAGATACGCTTGGGCCCGCGGCCGTGGCGGATGCCAGCGATCATCGAGGCGTGATTCTTCTCGTCCGAGAAGATCACCACCCCTGGCAGAAGCTGGGCCAGCGTGGAGAGGGTGGCGTCGTTGGCAACGTAGGCCGACGTAAAAAGAAGTGCTGCATCCTTGCCGTGCAGATCGGCAAGCTCGGCTTCGAGCTCCACGTGGTAGTGGGTCGTCCCAGAAATATTGCGCGTCCCACCAGAACCGGCACCGACAGCATCGATCGCCTCATGCATGGCGGCTATCACATCGGGGTGCTGCCCCATGCCGAGGTAGTCATTGGAGCACCAGACAGTGATAGGTTGCGCTGAACCTTGCCCCGGAAAGTGCTCCGCATGAGGGAAAGATCCACGCCGGCGCTTCAGATCCGCGAAAACACGATAGCGCCCTTCGCGGTGAACGGCCTTGAGTGCGGCGCCGAACTTCTCTGCATAATCCATCAAGCGTACTTCACTCCGACCGGTTAGTTTTTATCAGCATTCCCGCACACCAGCCCGCGAACAAGATTAACAATTGTCACGCCGCGACAAAATAGACGACGCAAAACCGCCAAAAATAGGGATCTGCAGACGAAGCAGGTGTCGAACTTTACGGGTGGTGTTCTATCGGACCTATGACGCCGATCAACTCCAAAGTGCAATCCTAATAGGCGGCGGCGACCTCGCCCACCCCGTCTTTTAGGTAAATGTCCCGCCGGAATTGCACAACCCCGCCCTTGGTGGCCCAAGCCGTCACATATGCGAAAAAGAGCCGCACGGGCCGCCGCAAGCGCACGTTCTTGAGCTGACCTGATTCCTTGAGCTGCTCAATGTGGTAGTCCTTCCAGGTGGTTTGGCCCTTGAGGAGCCAGTTGGCGAGCTCCTTGATGTTCTGCACCCGCACACAGCCCGAGCTTGCTGCACGAAAGTTGCGACCAAACATCGACTCCTTTGGGGAGTCGTGCATGTACACAGATTGCGAATTCGGGAAGTTGATCTTCAAGAACCCCAACGGGTTATCCTTGCCTGGCTTCTGCCGATAGGACAGCGAATAGGGCTGCGAAGAGTTCCAATTGATTTTCTCTGGCGCCAGCTTGCGACCCCTGCCGTCATAAGCATCGATCCCGTACTTCAGGAGTACGTTCTTCCCCTGCTCTTGCATCCTCCGGCCCGTGGGGATCAGGTCCTCCTTGATCACCGTCGGCGGTAGCCTCCATGCGGGATTAAAGTTGAGATGGGTAATTGTGGAGCGAAGCTGGGGCGTCTGACGATCTTTCTTGCCAACAACGCCAGAGTGCCGGGAAACAACCCGGTCGCGCTCAATGACTTCGATCTGTGCTGCGGGAATGTTGACCAGAACATACCTTTTGCCGACGGTGCGCGAGAGCCCAGACAACCGCCTGAGATTTATTTTGAGCTGCTTTAGGCGCACCTTAGCCGGCACGTTGAGTGCTGCCAAAGTACGCCTGTCGACGATTCCGGTCGGCGCAAGTCCGTTTGACGCTTGAAAGCGTTTCACCGCCGTCTCTAGGCTGCCGCCGAAATAATCCGGATAGCTCGTCTCTTCGTTCAGATCACCAGAGGCGCGCAGCCGATCACTTAGCGCCAGCACGGCCGGATCGGAAATGCCCGGTTCCATCTCGACGTTGGGCACGGCTGTAAAGCCGCCGCTTCGAACGATCGCCTTGTAGCGTTTGATGGCAGCCTTGGTCGGCGCAATATTCGCTTTGGAGAGCGTGGGGTAACCCTTAGGCGGGTTTTCCTGCCATTCCTTTACGAAGCTTCGGTCGTAGGTGCTGTGCTCACCGGGGCCAGCGCCCGTTGGTCCAAAATTCAGGCCCTGAGCAACCGCGAACGAGGTGGAGCCCACGATGCCAGTGAGCCCCAATAGGATGGCCGCTGCCCGCCCGGTGCCACGAAAACGTTGACCTGTCCGAAGTGAGATCACAGCGTTTCCCCCATTGCCGGTCCAGACTGTTCACGCCCTCATACTCGCTCAACAATGCAACTCGCCTCTCGGCCAATGCTCTCAACGCCGTCGATCGCGCGAAGCCACTCTCCGCTGCCCAGGGAACTAAGGCGTATTTGCGATTCTCCCATCGGGCAATCGACGCGCAGAATTAGCTATTCCGGCCGCGAAGAAAAGACAAAGGCGCGCCGCCTTAGACCCTCCCGGCCTGGCTGGTGCCAAAGGGCCACAAATCGAGCATAACGAAGGGGCTGCAGCGACCGCTGCAGCCCCATATCCCGTCAAACTTGGTTGCGCAGGGCCCTACAGCCGGTACCGGATCTGGTCGGACCAGAATCGCTCCAGCTTAAACAGGGCCTTGTTGAGCCGGCTGAAGTCCTCTTGCGACACTTCGCCAACGGCTTGCACTGAGCCCAGCTGACGCTGATAAAGTTGCTTCACGATCTCGCACGCACCTTTGCCCTTCTCAGTCAGGCTGACGCGCACACTGCGGCGGTCCATCTCCGAGCGTTTGTAGTGAAGGTAGCCCATGTCGACGAGCTTCTTCAGGTTGTACGAGACATTTGAACCGAGATAGTAGCCGCGAGTCTTGAGCTCACCGGCCGTGAGTTCGCTTTCACCGATATTGTAAAGAAGCAGGGCCTGGACGCTATTGAGGTCGTCGCCCCCGTTGCGATCAAACTCGTCCTTGATGACATCGAGCAGCAGCCGGTGCAGCCGCTCAATTAGCCTCAGGGACTGCATGTATTCGGAGCCGATCGATTGATCCTGAGCTGGCGCGTACTCACGCGCCACTTCGAACGCAACACTCATAATGGCCTCATCCTGTTTGACGCTTCCCGGTTTTTCCGGGTTGCCTTGATAGATAAGGCATGAAGCTAAAAGTTACCTAAATACACATAGTAAAAGAATAGTAGCGGGGTGTTCTGGAGGGTTTCATTAATACTCAGCGGCGCATTCGGCCATTGCAGCCACCTGTTCCCACTCAGTTTGGATCCAAGTTTACACGCGTGCGGCTTGCATCTGTTCACGCGACCGCAAAACAAGCTCATCATCACCCATCGACGCAAAGACTTCATCAACCATAACTGACGTTACGTCCTCAAGCCGGCCCGGCTGCCAACGCGGCTTGCCATCCTTGTCAATCAAAGCGGCACGCACGCCTTCCTCGAAATCGTGACCATAAAGACAGCGGCAAGCGAGCCGGCAGTCGAGTTGTAGCGTCTGGCGAAGATCAAGTTCACGTGCGGCGCCGATATGCCGGTGCGTCACCTTGAGCGACAAGGGCGAACGACTCTTAAGGTCCGCAACAACGCTTTGCGCCCACTCGCGATCCTTGCTCGGCACCGTACCCAGCCGGTCGATAATCTCTTCCACAGTTGACGCAGAAAAACAGCGGGCGATACAGCCTATGTAGGGCTCCAACTCGCGCGGAGCAGGGTCCACATGGCGCTCGTCGAGCAAAGGATCGACTGGCCACGCATCGATCAGTGCCGTCTTGATCTCTTCAAAGCGGGCAGAGGGAATGCAGTGCGTCAACAGCCCCAAAGCGTATGCATCCGCTGCGCCGATCGCACGCCCTGTCAGGCCCAGATACATGCCAATCTCATCCGGAAAGCGCGCGAGCACATAGGCAGTTCCGACATCGGGGAACAGACCGATGGCCGTTTCAGGCATGGCGAACTGGTACCCCTCGCCCGCCACCCGATGCGTTCCATATGCCGTGATGCCAACACCTGAGCCCATCACGGGCCCGTTTATGAGTGAAATAGTCGGCTTGGAAAAGCACTCGTGCAGCCAGTTGAGACTGTACTCATCTGCAAACGCGCGCCGCGCTTGCTCGGGCTGCTCGCGCTGCCACGTGATCATCTCGCGCGCATCGCCACCTGCCGAAAACATTTTTGGCATCGCCGATTGAATGACGATCGCGTAGATCTGCGAATCGCGCGCAAAGCGCGGGAACGCTTCAGCAAGTTTCGTACGCATCGCCATGTTGAGCGCATTCAGTGCGCGAGGGCGATTGAGCGTAATGATTGCCAACGAGCCCTGTGGCTCAATGGTGAGTTCGCTGCCTGCCTCGCTTGCCTGCTTGGTTGCGCTTTTGACATCATGTTGCACGGCATCTCCCTCGCGCGGTCGGCCGGCCGCTCAAACCATCAATTGGACGAATTTGGAGCTATACACTGGGGTGAGCCGTGATCAAACT
>JAAERO010000104.1 GCA_024230315.1 Hyphomicrobium sp. | reverse complement strand
CGCTTCTTGAACGCCACACTCCATCGACGACGTGGGGTCCTTGATCTTGATGCCATGAGGTAAGTGTCCGCTTAAATCCAAGTGGACACTATGATTGCGTTCGCAGGGCTATGTAAGGCGCGGTTGGCCGGACGCTTACGAAATTACCGCGTGTACGCACTAAGCACGCCTCCCCAATGGGGCGCGCATACTTGCAGGCCTCGCCTGTCCTGACTTTATCCTCTCGACGCTTATAACTCGAGGCAGCTTCTCACAGACAGCCGAACAGCACGGCTGATCCTTTCGGCACCGCCAAGTTTTGATCCTGCCGTTAGATTTCCTGTGTCGGCAGGTTTTGTAACCCTTCTTCGCCGGTGCAGCGAAGGATGCAGACAAGTCAAGCGGAAGCGGCGCTGCTGCAAGCGCTACGCCATAAGGATAAGCAACATGGTTGAACTCCCTCGCAGGGCTGGGGTTGACCTACCGAGTATGCCCCAAGTTTAAGGCGCCTAGCTATTGTGCCCCTGCCTCAGTTGCGATCCTTGTCCACCAGCGCCTTGGCCTTGATCCAAGGCATCATCCCGCGAAGGCGCCGGCCCACCTCCTCGATCGGGTGAGTATCGTTCATCCGCCGTGTCGCCTTGAACTTCGGCTGCCCGGCCTTGCATTCGCGGATCCATTCAGATGTAAACGCGCCGCTTTGAATGTCCTTCAAAACCTTGCGCATCTCCTCCTTGGTCCGCGAGTCGATGATGCGCGGGCCGCTAACATATTCACCGAACTCTGCCGTGTTGGACACAGAGTAGTTCATGTTAGCGATGCCACCTTCATAGATGAGATCGACAATAAGCTTCACTTCATGCAGGCACTCAAAGTAGGCCATTTCCGGCGCGTAGCCGGCCTCGACAAGAGTCTCGAACCCGGCGCGAATCAGCTCAACCAAGCCCCCGCACAGGACGACTTGCTCACCAAAGAGGTCGGTCTCGCATTCCTCTTGAAATGTCGTCTCAATAATACCTGAACGCCCCCCGCCAACGGCGGAGGCATACGACAAGAAGAGATCGTGCGCGTTGCCGCTCCTGTCCTGATGTACAGCCAAAAGACACGGCACGCCGCCGCCCTTTTGGTATTCGCCACGCACGGTATGACCGGGACCCTTTGGAGCCACCATGCCGACATCGAGGTCTTCGCGCGGCTCGATCAGATTAAAGTGCACGTTGAGGCCGTGCGCGAACATCAACGCCGCGCCCGTATTCAGGTTGTCGACAAGGTGGTCCTTGTAGATATCGGCCTGCAGTTCGTCTGGGGTCAGCATCATGACGACGTCGGCCCACTTGGCCGCTTCCGTCACCTCCATCACTTTGAGGCCTTCTTTCTCCGCCTTCTGCGCACTCGCCGACCCCTTACGAAGGGCTACGGCGACCTCTTTCACACCGCTGTCGCGCAGGTTGAGCGCATGCGCATGACCTTGGCTGCCGTAACCGACGACCGCGACCTTCTTGGTCTTAATGAGATTGATGTCGGCATCACGATCGTAATAAACGCGCATGGCTCCCTCGTGGATTTGGCTTGAAACAGGTTGTGTATTTTGCAGCGGCGGCGCCGGAACCCGGCACCGGGTGGAAAGATGGGCGAACCTACTACCGGCTCGCCGGAGAATTCAACGCATTCGCTCCTTCATTGGCTCGATGGGCCGCGGCCGATTGCAGCAATACCGGTACGCGCGACCTCGACGAGGCCCAATTCGGTCATGATCTGGATGAACTGCTCGATCTTTGAGGTGCGGCCCGTGATCTCGAAAACAAAGTGCTCGGTCGAAGCGTCAATAACGCTGGCGCGGAAAATCTCAGCCAAGCGCAGCGCTTCGATGCGCTTTTCCCCTCTGCCCGAAATCTTGATGAGTGCCAGCTCGCGCTCCAGCGAGCGACCCTCCAGCGTCAAGTCGTGCACGTGGTGGACGGGAACCAGCCGTTCGAGCTGATGCTTTATCTGCTCGATAACGTTCGGTGTGCCACGCGTGACGATGGTGATGCGCGAAAGGTGCATCTCATGCTCGGTCTCCGTCACGGTCAGCGAGTCGATGTTGTAGCCGCGTCCCGAAAACAATCCGATGACGCGCGCCAACACACCCGGCTCGTTGTCGACGAGCACAGACAGCGTGCGCGAGACAACCTCCTGCGCGGCGCCGGGGCCGACATAGTGGCTCTTTGGAACGCTCTTGGTGAATGTATTGACCATAGGCGCGACTACTCTTGTTTCTGATCCGCCTCGGGCGGCGATAGATTGTTCCTGGGAGGCGCCTTCGAACCGGGAAAGAGCGTCTTGTAGAAGAGCGGGAAACCGTACTCGTCGACGAGCTTCTTGAAAACTTCAACGTAGGACACAGGCATCTTATAGTTAGCGAACGCTGCGGTGATGCGCTGACCCATTGCACCCGCCAGCATTTGCGAGCTTGGTGCGCCTTGCCGCCTCAGCGCTTCGGACGGCACGCGCGAGTAGATGAGTGCAAGCACCTGCGTCTCCATATAGTCCTGCGCAATGCACGCCTCGAGCGCCTTGGTGTACTCCTCGGAGAGCATGTGCGTCCTATAGCAAGCATCGATGAATTCATATGCCCGGCTGGCCCCACGTCTGCGCTGCAAGACGGCAAGCCGCGTCGCCGCAGCCTCAATGTTGGCGATCTGATCCCACTCCGAGTTTGGCTGAGCCGGCGGCGGACCGGCACCGGCGAGGAGAACGCTGGACATAAATGCTGCAAGGATCTGGCGCGGCCTCATACCAGCACTTTGCCCTCTTCGCTGATCGCATGCTCGACCTCTTCCTCGGTAACGTCGCCACCGAGCAGCATCTCATTGTGTGCCTTTCCCGACGGGATCATAGGGAAACAGTTGGCAAGCGTCGCCACGCGGCAGTCGAAAATAACGGGACCCTTCGTGTCGATCATCTCGCGGATCGCATCATCGAGCTCGGCGGGATTCTCGCACTTCATGCCCGTCCAGCCATACGCCTCTGCCAGCTTGACGAAGTCTGGCAGGCTTTCAGTGTAACTGTGAGAGAGCCGGTTGCCGTGAAGAAGTTGCTGCCACTGACGTACCATACCCATGTACTGGTTGTTCACGATAAACACCTTGACCGGCAGCTCAAACTGCACGGCGGTGGATGCCTCTTGCATGTTCATCAGGATCGACGCATCGCCGGCAATATCGATGACGAGCGACTTGGGGTGCGCCATCTGGGCGCCGATGGCCGCCGGCAGCCCATAGCCCATTGTGCCGAGCCCACCAGACGTCATCCACCGGTTGGGCTCCTCGAAACGGAAGTACTGTGCAGCCCACATCTGGTGCTGGCCAACCTCGGTCGTGATGTATGGATCACGATCCTTAGTCAGTTCGTAGAGCCGCTCAACCGCGTACTGCGGCATGATCACATCACGCGAATTCTTGTAGGAAAGCGATTTCTTTGCGCGCCACTGGTCAATCTGCTTCCACCAGACCTTGTGGGCGGCCTTGTCAAGCTGTGGCGTCTTCGATTTCCAAATGCGCAGCATGTCCTCCAACGTGCAGGCGACATCGCCGACGATGGGGACGTCAACTAACACGTTCTTGTTGATCGATGAGGGATCGATATCGATGTGAATTTTTTGCGAACCGGGTGAAAAAGCGTCGATCCGGCCTGTGATGCGATCATCAAAGCGCGCGCCGACGGCGACCATCACGTCACAATCGTGCATCGCCCAATTCGCCTCGTACGTCCCGTGCATTCCGAGCATGCCCAGCCATTGCTTGTCGGAGGCGGGAAAGGCACCAAGCCCCATCAGCGTGGAGGTGATGGGATAACCGGTGAGCCTAACAATTTCCCGCAGGAGTTGACTGGCTTTGGGGCCGGAGTTAATCACGCCGCCACCCGCATAGAACAACGGCCGCTTAGCATTGATCAACAGATCGACAGCCTCGCGCACCGCCGTCTGCTCTGGCTTCATGCGCGGCTTGTAGGTCTTGTGCGCGATATTCGACGGGCCGACGTAGTTACCGGTCGCAAATTGAATGTCCTTCGGGACGTCAACCACCACCGGACCGGGGCGTCCGGCCTTCGCGATGTAGAACGCCTCATGGAGCACACGCGCAAGGTCATTGACGTCCTTGATCAGCCAGTTGTGCTTGGTGCACGGTCGCGTAATGCCGACCGTGTCGCACTCCTGGAACGCATCGTTGCCGATCAGGTGCGTCGGCACCTGTCCACAGATGCAAACAACCGGAACTGAATCCGAAAGCGCGTCGGTGAGCCCGGTAACGGCATTCGTGGCGCCCGGGCCAGACGTGACGAGCACCACGCCAACCTTGCCGGTCGAACGGGCATAGCCTTCGGCCGCGTGCACAGCCCCGCCCTCCTGGCGCACGAGCACGTGCTTGACCTTCTCCTGTTGGAAAAGCGCGTCATAGATCGGCAAAACCGCGCCGCCAGGATAGCCAAAGATGTGCTCGACACCTTGATCGCAGAGCGCCGCGATCACTATCTCGGCGCCCGACATCGTGCGTGCCATCACCCACCCCACATAAGAATACCGCCGAAGCGATTGCGAACCGGTTGCCAAAGGGCGCACCCGATTGCGGCTGGCGGCCTGATCGTTGGCTTGCAACCTATGGCCACCAGATTGGCCGGTCAACCCTAACTATCAATAAATGTGATTATTTTCTCCACTGAACTTTCCTTTTCTTTCTCTGAATGCCACATCCACGTAATCATATTTCTTCGAGCCCAGGTCAGCTGCCGCTTGGCGTACTGGCGCGTTTCAGCTTGAGTCTGAGCGAAGGCTTCCTCGTGCGCGATCTCGCTGCCTAAGTGTTGCATCAGCGGCCGAACGCCAAGCGCGTTCATGATAGGCAAGGAAGGGTCGATACTAGATGCGGAAAGCCGGGCCACTTCCTCCAAGGCCCCGCATGCCATCATTGCCTCGAAGCGTGTATCGATGCGCCGGTGCACCTCTTCGCGCTCTGGCGCCACAACCAAGCGAACTGTATCTGCCTCCTTGAGCAACGGCTCGCCAGGGCGACGTTGCCAATCCAGGAGGGAGATGCCGGTTGCGTCCAGTACCTCCAGCGCGCGCACGATGCGTTGCGTATCGCTAGGCACCAAATTCTCCGCCATCTCAGGGTCGCGGCTGTCAAGAATGCGATGCAGTTCTTTAGCGCCCAACTTAGCCGCCTCACTGCGCCAGTGCGCGCGCACATCATCAGGCGTTGGCGGTATTGGAGAGAGACCCTCTAGCAGTGCCTTGAAGTAAAGGCCTGTTCCGCCGACGAAGATGGGCCGCGCGCCATCTGCACGCAGGTTGTCGAAAACGCACTCGGCATCTGTCCGATAGCGGCCCACCGAATAGGGATCGCTACCCTCCACGAAACCGAACAGCGCATGCTGGGCACGCGCTTCGTCCTCCTTGCTGGGACGTGCGGTAAGAATGCGCAAGTCGCGATAGACCTGCATAGAGTCGGCGTTGATAACGACACCGCCGTAGTGCTCAGCCAGGCGGATCGCTAGGCCCGATTTGCCGCTCGCTGTCGGTCCTGCGATGAGAATGGGGCGCTGGTCGCTCATGCCAGAAAGAGGTAGCGCCTCCACGCCCAAGCGCAAGCGGCAGACATAGGTATGCAGAACGCTGATTGCTTGCTTGGCTTCCCAGCAACGGCCAAAGCCAAAGTTGGGCAGGGCAGGCGACCCGGACGGGAATGCGAGGTTGCCTGCCCTGTGCTCTAGTCGTTCTGGGGCTCTAGGGCCCCTCGAACAATGGCGCTTTTGGCTTTGTGGGTGCCGGCGGCGGGCGTCAGGCGCGGTTGCGATGCTGGTCCGCCTTCGCGGCGGCCTTTGCGTTGCCCTCAGGCCGTCTTGTAACGCCTTGGACGCAATTGGGGCGTCAGGTAGCCGCCATTCGTTCCAGGCTCACCATACGGCGCATGTTATAGACGAGATTCTGCAGCCCGATCTTTGCCGCCGCCCGCTCGAAGCCGATGCTGCGCACGATGCGCCCGCCCGGTGCCGTCTCCTGGGCGCCGAAGATGTGCTCGACACGCGCGCGCACTTTGCTCTTTTTGCGATTGGCGTTTTGCTGCCGCTCGCTGAGCGGGCGCCCACGCACGCCGCGCCTATGAATGCGGCTGTTTAAGCCCTGCTGTTTCAGTTTCTCTTCGGT
>JAAERO010000103.1 GCA_024230315.1 Hyphomicrobium sp. | reverse complement strand
GACCGGGAAGAAAACGACCTGGACCGGCGTGCAGATCGACCGTTTCGAAAATGGGAAGATCGTCGAGAGCTGGGTCGATTGGGACAAATACCGCCTATTCGAGGCACTAGGATTTTTGAAGAAACTGTCAAGATCGGATCATCGGACTTTGACCTTGGGGACTCCGGACAATGAGTCGAATTGAACGATATCGTTGAGGGACGTTTGAAGCTGTCCATGATGCTGAACTAAGCGAAACGACCACACTCCTGCTTTCGTCGCTAAACGGGTGTTTTGCAACACGTTCGGGGCAAAGTAGACATTCTCGCTTCCAGCCCAGATATCTGGTTTTGATTTATAGCGGATTTAGGAGACCGAATGCTCTCGGCGCGGCGCATCCGAGTATAAAGTAGTCTCTAAGCGCCGCAAAGCATTCAGGGCAGTTTCATAATGCGTCGTACAATCGTGCAACACTTTCGCAACGGCGCCGGCTCTATGGGTTTGCCTACCGGCACGCTCATCGGTAGATGGACATGATGCAGCGTCCTGTCAGCCGCCCGGTTCCCACCGATGTCTTGAAACAATTGTCTGACATCGTAGGACGCGAGCATGCCCTGTCGGACCCTGAGCAGCAGGCTCCCTACCTGCGGGAGTGGCGCGATCGCTATGTTGGCCGGGCAGCCCTGGTGCTGCGCCCGGGCACGACCGAGCAGGTCGCGCTCATTATGAAAACAGCACACGAGGCCGGCGTCGGCGTCGTACCGCAGGCTGGCAACACAGGGCTGGTCGGTGGGCAGATACCTTCGGAGACGGGTGCCGAGATCGTTCTTTCCGTCTCACGGCTGAAAAGCATTCGCGCGGTCGATATCGCAAGTACCGCCATGATCGCTGAAGCCGGCGTGACGCTCGCTGAGGTCCATGCCGCGGCAGACAAGCGCGGACGGCTATTCCCTTTGAGCCTGCCCTCAGAGGGAAGCTGCCAAATTGGAGGCGTCCTGGCTACCAATGCGGGCGGTGTTGATGTGTTGGCCTATGGCAATGCCCGCAATCTCGCTCTCGGGCTGGAAGTGGTCCTGGCGGACGGGCGCATTTGGAATGGTCTAAAGACCTTGAAGAAAGACAACACGGGGTATGATTTGAGAGATCTTTTTATTGGCTCGGAGGGGACGCTCGGCATCATTACGGCAGCAGCGCTAAAGCTTTTTCCCAAGCCGGCAGAGAAGGCCACCGCTCTAATCGCGCTCCCCGAAATAGCATCTGCGCTCGGGCTGTTCGGGCTGGCTGAGGAACGCGCGCACTCCAGGCTGACGGCGTTTGAATTCATGAGCCGCTTCGCCATCGAACTCGTGCTGCGGCACATTCCCGACACCAAGCTGCCCTTGCAAGACAAAGCGCCCTGGTACGTGCTCATCGAAGTTTCCGGAGCCGAGGCGGACGGGACGGCGGCGGCAACCTTGGAACGACTGCTCACGGAAGCAACCCACAAGGGCCTCGTCACCGATGCAGTCATTGCCAGTTCACTGGCACAGGCCAATGCCTTGTGGCGTCTGCGCGAGTCGGCGTCAGAAGCGCAGAAACCCGAAGGCGGCAGCATAAAACACGACATCTCAGTGCCGGTGCCCCTCATACCGAAGTTTCTGAAGCGCGCGGCAACTGTCGTCGAGGCCGTTTCCCCCGGCGCGCGCCCCGTCGTGTTCGGACACTTCGGTGACGGCAACGTGCACTACAACGTCACGCAGCCGCCCCACATGGAGAAAGCGCGCTATCTCGCGCTGTGGGATCGCATGTCGGCGGCGATGCACGGGCTCGTCACAAGAATGGGCGGCTCGATCTCTGCCGAGCACGGTATTGGGCGCATGAAGCGCGGCGACTTGGAAAAATTCAAAAGTCCGGTTGAGCTTGAGATCATGCGCGCCCTGAAGTCCGCGCTCGACCCAAAAGGCATCCTGAACCCAGGAAAACTGCTTTAGGGCACCTGGTAGAAACGCCCAATCTGCTCAAAGAACCGGCGGGTTGGAAACGGGTTCCTGCACTTCGGGTCCCTCATTGCGTGGATTGTTGAGCTTGCGGCTCACCTCCACAATTTGCAGAAGGTCCTCCGGCGGCGCGTGCAGCAGGGCGAGGATGACTTCAGCAGATCCCGAGCTGCAATCGAGCCAGGCATCGAAGTGCTCCGGCGCGATGATGACCGGCATACGGTCGTGCAGATTAGACATGGACTGGTTCGCCGCCGTGGTGAGGATAGCCATAGATTCCATCTCACTCCCGTCCGCGCCCTGCCAATGCTCGTAAATGCCTGCCATGGCCATGGGCCCATACTCGCGCTGGCGCACCAGATGCGGCCGTTTGGCGCCCGCAGCACCCGTCCACTCATAAAAGCCGTCGGTCGGTACCAGGCAGCGCCGGTGACGCATGGCCGCGCGGAAGGAAGGTTTCTCAGCAGCGTTCTCCGATCGGGCGTTGATCATCATCCTGAATTCGCGCGGGTCTTTGACCCACGAGGGGATGAGCCCCCAGCGCACGAGCGCCAGCTCGCGGCCGCCATTGTGGGTGTCGCGCACGATGGCGACGGGCTGCGATGGTGCAATGTTGTAGCGGGGAGGGAACACAGCCTCGTTGTCGTAGCGAAAGTAGGCGCGTACGGCTTCGGGCGGCGAGGTGAGACTGTAGCGCGAGCACATGGTGACGCAGGGTAGCTTCGCTGGACCGTTGAGAGAAGTGGGTACGCCGCGCGAACGCCAGAATTTATGTTAAGGTTAGCAGCAATGACGAACGATTATTCCAGGATCGAAAAGCCTGCCGTGCTGTCGAAGGCCGGTGCTCTTGCAATCGTCGCGTGTGCACTACTGGCTGCGATGTCGACGGCACATTCGGCTCAATCGGACAGCAAACCCTACGACGAAAAACTCTTTCGTCTCTCTGAGATCCTTGGGTCCGTTCACTATCTGCGCGAGCTGTGTGGTGCGGATGAGGATCAGTTATGGCGCCAGAGCATGCAAGACATTGTAAAGGCTGAAGGCTACACGGCGCTGCGTCGCGCGCGCCTGACGCGCAGTTTCAACCGCAGCTACCGCAACTACAGCCGCACCTATAATACTTGCAGCCCCTCAGCCCAGAACGCCATCAACCGATTCCTTGCCGAAGGCGCCAGAATCGCCGACGAATTAGTTAAGTCCGTACCCTGAAACGATAAACCAACCACCTCAACGTTTACTGTGAATGGGCGCCCCCTCTATTGCGCGCTGCTCACCATGCTACGAACGTTTCCTGCACTAAGATGCGTCGGCAAAGGAGCTCTGACGCCGATCGACTTCATCACTTGCGGTCAGCACGACAAAAAGATTGGCACCTTTTTGGGCAGGTTGGGGAACCCATGCGCACATATGAGCTTCCGAATTCGGACGACCCCAGCTTTCGAACTTTGAGTCTCATTCTCGCAGCATGGAACGAAGGCGAGGAGAGCGGCATCCCAAATGAGCATATGGCGTATGCGGCCTTGTTCACCGCGCTTACCGACCTTGTTACACAATACGGCGAGGATGCCGTGGTCACACTCGCGCGCGGCCTTGAAGAGCGCATCAACGTCGGCGAGTTCACGCTCCACCACACGCGGCAATAGCCACAGAAGGCGCTGTCAGATGAGCCATGCGTACTTGAGAGCAAGCTCCCCAATCAGCACGACGCCGAACCCAAGCAACATGAGCCCTGCAATCTGATTGATGAGGCGCAGACGATCTTCGGTAACGAAGTGGCGGAAGTGCCCAATGAGATGCGACAGCCCCACCCACCACGCAAGGCTACCGCACATAATGGCAGCGACAATCGTCAACGCATCGATGTAAGTGGTCACTTCCACGAACGTCGAAATGCCGCCAAAGATGGCAAACAGTCCGAGCACGGCGCCCGGATTGGTGATCGTGAGGAAGAACGTCTGCGGGATATCCCAGACAAAGTCGCGCAAGGTCTCGGCTCGCTCCTCTGATGCCGCAGGGATAAAGCGCGGAGTCGCGAAAAAGAGCTTCAGCCCGAAAGCCGTGAGCACTAGGCCACCCAGGATTTGGATCGCCGTGCGATGGTACTCGATGGCACCGGAGATCGCACCGACGCCGAGGGCCGCGCACATCGCGATAAGCCCGTCGCCCAGCATGGCGCCAAGTCCGGCGGCGACGCCACCCCAAAACCCACGCTCAAGTGCCCGCTGTATGCACAGCACGTTGACGGGCCCTACGGGAGCCGACACAAGGATTCCGATGAAAATCCCAACGGGAATGATCAGAGGATTGGGCAAAAATTGCATGCCAATTCCCTTATCGGCTAGCGCACGGTCCGCAAGGTGATATGCGGCACAGCGGCTACGCACTTGGTACCGTCTGCTGAGATGCAGCCCCCAAAATTCGCCCGGCACATCCCGCTTGCACACCGGAATACGCTGATACTGCTCTTCGTAGAGCTGCGAATGATTCGCCTCACCCTATTGGTAGTAGCGGCAGTCTGCGTTGTCTATGCGGGCAATATCTCTGCAAGGACAGAATGCGGCACAGTGCGGGGGCGACCCACCGACGGGAAGGAGCCACGGAATTCATCAGTCGCGTCGCGGAGTGGCCTGACTGGCACCCGCCCAAGGAAATGATCGCGCGTGATCGGCGGCTGCCCGACAAGATGACCGGCGGCTTGCGCAATCCACTGGGGGCGCGAGCGCTCTATCTGGGCAATTCGCTTTACCGCATTCATGGCACCAACGACGCCAAGAGTATCGGCCGGGCTACCTCGTCGGGCTGCTTCCGCATGATGAACGAGCATGTAATGCATCTGGCAAACATGATTGTGGTGGGAACGCCCGTGACGGTCGTGAAGCGTATGCCGCCTCTTGAAAAACGCGTCTCACCGCCGCCGCCTCTACCGCAACGCAACGCAGCGGCAAAACTCTAGAGCCTGATTCACGTTCTTGCCGGAGCCCTCCCGCGCAAACGTTTAAGGGCACCTCGAACAATGGCGCTTTTGGCTTTGTGGGTGCCGGCGGCGCGGCGTCAGGCGCGGTTGCGATGCTGGTCTGCCGCCTTCGCGACGGCCTTTGCGTTGCCCTCAGGCCGTCTTGCAACGCCTTGGACGCAATTGGGGCGTCAGGTAGCCGCCATTCG
>JAAERO010000102.1 GCA_024230315.1 Hyphomicrobium sp. | reverse complement strand
CTATGGCCCGGTGGACGCAAAGCTCGACAGTACGCAGGGGGCAAACGCGTGGCTGACCGTCGGCCTACGCGAGGGTAAGAACCGCGAGGTGCGCCGCATCATGGCGAACTTGAACTTGGAGGTGAACCGGTTGATCCGGGTCTCCTATGGGCCGTTTCAGCTTTTGGACCTGAAGCCTGGTACGGTTGAGGCCGTCAAGCGGCACGTACTTTCCGACCAGCTTGGGGCCCAGATTGCAGATAAGTTGGGCGTGAATAAACCGATCGAGGCAGAACGGGCGCGCCGGAAGGCGCGGGCTAAAGCGAGGCCACACAAAGCCCCCAAGCCCTCATGAGGATCGTGGGAGGCACATTTCGCGGTCGTGCGCTTGCAAGTCCCAAGCACGAAGGCTTGCGTCCAACGTCAGATCGCGTGCGCGAATCCATGTTTAACATTTTGGAACATGGCGTCGGAGACATCTCGCTCAAAGGCACGCGCGTTATCGATCTGTTTGCCGGGACCGGCGCACTCGGGCTCGAAGCCCTGTCGCGCGGCGCCGACTTCTGCCTGTTTGTGGAGGATCGAGCCGAGGCGCGCGCAGTTATCCGCACGAACGTCGAGACCATGCAGCTCACCGGAAAATCGCGCATTTATCGCCGCGACGCGACAAACCTGGGCGATGCAGCAACGATGAGCGCATTCGGGTTGGCGTTCCTCGATCCGCCCTATAACACGCAGCTCGGCGCGAAAGCGCTTGAAGCGTTGGCAACTGGTGGCTGGCTGACGCCCCGCGCCATCATTGTGCTTGAGGAGAGCGCGGGCGTCACAGTTCATATTCCCGATAAGTTCGTTGAGTTCGACCGCCGCACGTATGGCGACACGCATGTCATTCTCGCGCGCTACGATGCCAACACTGAGGGTAGCACTTGACGCTTACGCGGGCTCACGTGGCATGAGGATCCACAGCAGGATGTAGATCAGAACGCCGGGGAACCCGGCAGAGAGAAGCGTCACGATCACGTAGCCAAAGCGCACAAGGGTCGGATCCCAGCCGAGCCATTTGGCAAGGCCGCCGCACACCCCGGCAATCAAGGCACCGCGGCGAACGCGGACAAGGGGATGATCGGTCGGATCGCTCATGTCGGCGCACAACATAGGCAACGCCGCCCCGTTGGCAAGCCCTATGCTCGCGGCAACATATTTTTTGAAGAACGCGTCTTACGGCGAGCGACACATGAATGAGCACGACGAGACCAAGATCGTTCTTGATGGAATCGCTCGCCAAGTCCGCGAGATCTCCGGCAGATATGTGAATCTTGCTCTAAACCGACATTCCCCGGATGACACTGCATCGATGATGGAGTGCGCCAATTTCCGTTCCTCGAAGCAGGAACTGCGGTAATCAGACCCTCACTTGCCGCCACTGTGGCTGGCGAGCGTCAAGTCTGGCCGTTTGGTGTT
>JAAERO010000101.1 GCA_024230315.1 Hyphomicrobium sp. | reverse complement strand
GGGCCAAGGTGGAAGGTGGTCTTCAGATCAGCACGCCATCGGGTTTGGGTCTGCGCGCTGCTGGCAACTATGACGGACTTGGTGGAGGTGACTTTCAATCCTTCGGCGGCTCACTGTGGGTCAATGTGCCGTTGAATTGATATTGAACCAAAGATCAGACGCTCTTCGGCTAAGGCGTGCGGGCGACGTCTTGTGTGTCCCTCCTTATCCGCTGTTGTTCGCCGTGTCTGCAGCATCAATAATCCACGATAACTGGCCGATATGAACCTTGTGACAAGACTTTGCGGACGATACGGACGATATGGAATAAGGCGGGTGCCGGTTTACTCGCAGGATACCGTCACCGTCATTCCGACCTCGGGAATGAACTTCTTACAGCCCAGCTCCTCCGCAACGGCTGCGATCTTCTTGGTCTCATCGGTCTTGGTCTCTGCCACCTCGTCCGACAAGGAGATGGAGGAATTCTCGGGGTCAGTGGCCTCTGCAACCTCGGCCTCTTTAGCCGCGGCAGCCTTTGCGGCGGCCAGGGCCTTTGCCTTCGCGCGGGCCTTGCGGGCGGCGAGAGCTCTGCGCTTGGCGGCAAGGTGGCGGGCTAGATAGAACCGGTTGTGGTGGAAGCCACGGCGGCGAAAGCCACTCCCGCCGGCCTTATGGACGGTCGAGAACTGCGACGGGGCACCGCCCATCTTCACGTTAAAGCCGGCTTGTGCAGTCGCGGCGAAAAAGGTCGCGATGGCAAAGAATGTGGCGGCGATGGCGATCAGCAACTTGTTCATGACGGGGCTCCTGGTTGGCGTTCGTTTTCTGATGCTGATCTTGCCGCGGTTGGTCCTCGGGCGCTGTTTCCGGGGGAACGGTGTTAAAAAATGTTCGAACCTGTCAGCGCTGTGCCAGTAACCGCATTGGAAACAACGGCTTGAGGGTCCTGCGGCCGAGGGGAGGCGGGGGTGGAGTTCACCACATAGGTTCAATTTGGGTGCTAGGTGGGCCGCAAGTTTACGACGAGAGCTCTGTTGGCTTGCCCTAGCGTCCCTAGGTTGCCGCTTAGGCCAGTGCTGTGCGTTGGACGACTGTTTATGCTGCCCTCCGCGCCGCGAGGCTGCTAAGATGCTTTATCGGACTACGAAATTGACAGCTCGGCGCCGGCCGGAGCTCAAAAAACGGTGTTTGCCAGAACTGCACGAATTGACGTATCAGCCGAATAACAACAGCGTCCGCGCACAGCCCAGCTAGCCATGAGACTCAACAAATCCACCGGTCACGCCGTCCGCATTCTCGTCTACTGTGCAAAGTCTGAGGACGAACTCGTTAAGGTTGCCGAGATTGCGCACCGGCTCGACATCACGCAGCAAAACACGTTCAAGATCGTGCATTTGCTGAACAAGGGTGGTTTCCTGGGCTCCGTTCGCGGGCGCAAGGGCGGTGTGCGTCTCGCCCGCCCGGCGGCCAAGATCCGCATCGGCGACATTGTCCGCTCGATCGAACTCACCGGTACCGGAGGGAAGGCGCCGGGTCAGGACACCGGCCTTAATGAGATTGTCGACGATGCGCTCGAGGCGTTCATCAGCGTGCTCGATCAACACACGTTGGCAGATATGGTGGCCGCCGGACAGCCCTTCATCACGGATGCGCCGGCCTCGAGCGGCAGCAAAAGGCCCAAGAAAACACGTGTGCGTGCCGCCGAGGCAGGCTCCAGCCGTGGGCGGCTTGGAGCCCAGCATGCCGTCGCGCATTAAGGGCAAATCGCGATTTATCTTTGTGCGGCATTAGGTTGGGCTCAGCTGTGGCTTTGCGTCCCTTGACAGCCGCCCCGTTCTCTTCAAAACATGACATCGGGAGTCTATATAAGTATCGTGAGGAGCCTCGAGGGTTAGACCCCTAATTCGGAAAAGTCCGTGATGAATAGCCTAGTCAGGTCCAGGGACTTAGAAGCCGCAATGCTGCTGCGGCCTAACCGACGTGCGACGACTCAGGCGTTGGAGTTGGTGCTGTGATCGTTTGCTCGTGTTCCATGATCTCTGATAGCGACATCGAGGATGCGCTTGTCGAAATCCTCAACCAGCCTAATGCGCCAATCCCGACTCCTGGCGTCGTCTATCGGCAGCTTAGTAGACGCATGAACTGCTGCAGTTGTGCCCCACTCGCGGTCGAGACGATCTATAAAAAAGTGAACGAGCTTGAGAAGAAGGGGCTCATCTGTCCGGATGTGTGCGTCGCCACGCGCAGCAAGCTCATCGAATTCACTGCGCGCCGTGCGCGCCGCACTGGAACTAACGACAAAGCCGCTCCCCAACCCAACGCCCAAGATGGTCAGCTCAAAGTCGCCTGAGCTATCGCTTGCAGATTTTTGACTGGATTCACATCCTGTCTCCCACCACAATTGAGCAGCGGCCTCGCTCGAGGCCCGTCCTGAGTCCCGACGCGGCCATCCCGCCATTCGGCTCAGCGATTCCTAGCTAACTATTTCGTCAGGTACGGAGAGCGGCCATGAAAGGCAACAAAGAGGTCATCAAGGCCTTGAACGATGCGCTGAAGCTGGAGCTGGGCGCTGTCAATCAATACTGGCTGCACTACCGCAGACTTGATGATTGGGGGTTCACCAAGCTCGCGAAGAAGGAGCGCGCAGAATCGATTGAGGAAATGCATCACGCGGACAAGCTGATTGATCGCATCATCTTCCTGGAGGGCTTCCCCAAGATGCAGGAGATCGCGCCCCTGATGATAGGTGAGAACCTAAAGGAGGTCCTCGAGTGCGACTTGAAGGGCGAGTACACGGCGCAGGAACACTACTCCAAGTCGCGCGACCTATGCCGCTCGCATAATGACTATGTCTCGATGCAGCTCTTTGAGGAGCTGCTCAAGGATGAGGAAGGGCACATCGATTTCATCGAGACGCAACTCGGGCTGCTGGAGAAGATTGGTATTCAGAACTATGGCCAGCTCCAGTCTGACTCCACCAACGACGTGGAAGGCGACGCCGACTAGAGCAAGATCGTTCTTGATGGAATCATTTGGCCTTCGTCCAGAAGGTTTCCGGCAAGAACGTGAATCAGGTTCTAGGCATCAGCCAAGACTGCGCTACGAGATGCCATTTCGGTCCGCCTCTAGCGTTCGGAAGTGCCCGCGGTTTTGCAGCCACATCAAAAGCAAAAGCGCCGGCAAAGCGGCAAGAGTGGTCGACACGAAATAGGCCGGCCAGCCGAGCGCTTCTGCGGCATAACCCGTACCTGAAGAGAGAAGCGTTCGCCCCGTGGAGGCGAGCGCCGTCAGCAGCGCGTATTGGGTTGCCGTGTGTAAAACGGGTTGCGGCACAGCGCTGAGAGGTAGGCGACGAAAATCACAGTGCCAATCGCACCGGCGAAGTTCTCAATGACAATGGCAACCGTCAGCGCCCAGGGGCCCGGTGGCTGCCACCCAAGCCAAACGAACACGAGATTGGAGAACATCTGCAAGAAAGCAGCGATCCACAGTGCCGTTGCCAACGGCAATGCGCGAGCCACTGCGCCTCCGGCGAACCCACCGATCAAGAGCGCGCCGAGCCCCACGCCTTTGACGATCGCGGCGTAAGTGGCTTTGCTGTAGCCGAGAGAGAGCACGAACGGCTCCGTCATGGTGCCGGCGAATGCATCACACAGTTTGAACAGTACGACGAAGGCGAGAATGGCGATCGCTGCATCACACATGAAGAAATTCGAGAAGGCACCCCTCGATGTTTCATAGAGACGACTGAGTGCGCCGGAGTTGTCGTCTGCCTCCGCGTTCGATGGTCCAGCAGGCTCGCGTGCGAATAGCGTTGCTGCCAGCCCGACCAGCACGAGGAGGGCTGCCGCCGCGTAAGCGATCGGCCAAATCGCGTCCTTGTCAAAGCCTTGCGACTCCAGCCACGCGCTGAATCCGATCACTCCGGCGCACGATGCCAGCATGCCGATCCTATAGGCGACGACGTAGCTCGCCATGCCGGCGGCCTGCTCGTCGGTTGGTAGGCTTTGCACGCGAAAGGCATCGACAACGACGTCCTGCGTCGCGGACACGAAGGCGACAAGGAGCGCTGCAAATCCTACCATCAGCGGAGCCGAAAACGGGTCGCGTGTGCCAAGGAATACGATGGTCGCCATCAACAAAAGCTGCGAGGCGATAAGCCAGCCGCGCCGCCGCCCCAGACGGCGCGACAGAAACGGGACGTTCCACGCGTCCACCGGCGGGCGCCCAAAGAAATTTCAGCGTGTAGGGCAGTCCGGCCAACGTTAGCAACCATATGGTGCCCAGATCGACGCCGGCGTCGGCCATCCAAACCCGCAACGTTTCGCCCGATAGGGCGAGGGGCAGTCCGGAGGAGAAGCCCAGCAGCATTACGATCAAGGCGCGCGGACGCAGGTAGACGGTAAGCGCCGACATCAGTGGCGCGCGTAGGCTGTCCTCGGCCGGCGATGGTGCGCTCATTGATTTGGTTGGTTCGGTCTCTGGTAGGAACGGATTTGAAGGCTTGCTACTAAGGCTCGGGTCATCTGTCACTGGATACAGTGACCGGAGTACGGCGGAAGCGGGAGGCGTGGATGGCGCGTTACGTTTTGGGCATCGATCAAGGAACGACTTCGACCCGCGCCATCGTGTTCGATGCGAGCTTAGAGGTCGCTAACCACGCGCAGGAGGAATTCCCCCAGTATTTTCCAGATTCCGGCTGGGTCGAGCACGACCCTGAGGATATTTGGGGCTCTGTCTTGTCGACGTCACGGACTGCATTGGCCCGAGCTGGGGCGCACGCCAAAGACATCGCTGCCCTCGGCATTACCAATCAACGTGAGACAACGCTCGTGTGGGACCGCGCGACGGGCAAGCCGATCTACAAAGCTATCGTGTGGCAAGACAGGCGTACGGCGGATGTCTGCGAGGAGCTGCGTGCCGCAGGGCACGAGGCGATTGTTGCGGAGAAGACGGGTCTCAAGATTGATCCCTACTTTTCTGCCACCAAGATCGCTGCGATCCTCGATCACGTTCGCGGTGCGCGCGAAAGGGCCGAACGCGGCGAGCTTGCCTTTGGCACGGTCGACACTTTTCTTCTTTGGCGTCTTACCGGTGGCCGTGTGCACGCGACCGATGCAACCAACGCGAGCCGTACCTGCTTGCTCAACATTTACACCGGGGCGTGGGACGACAAGCTACTTGAAATTTTTCGCGTGCCGCGCTCGGTTTTGCCCAAGGTTTGCGACTGTGCCTGCGAATTCGGCGAGACGGATCCCGAGGTCTTTGGAGCGCCCATTCCCATTCGCGGCATCGCCGGCGATCAGCAGGCGGCGACGATCGGGCAGGCATGTTTTCAACCCGGCATGATCAAATCGACCTATGGGACGGGCTGTTTTGCTTTGCTCAATACCGGCACGGAGGTCATCGCTTCTAGCCACGGTCTACTATCAACGATCGGTTGCCAATTGGAAGGACAGCGCACCTATGCGCTCGAAGGCGGTATATTCGTTGCCGGCGCGGCCGTGCAGTGGTTGCGCGATGGCCTGAAGGTGATCCCGCACGCAGCGGCTTCGGGTCCAATGGCGCAAGTGGCCGACCCGGCGCAGGACGTGGTGCTGGTGCCGGCCTTTGTTGGGCTAGGTGCGCCCTATTGGGATGCCAACTGCCGCGGCGCGCTTTTCGGCATGACGCGCAGCACGGGCCCTAACGAACTCACTAAAGCGGCGCTAGAAGCTACGTGCTTTCAGACGCACGATCTGATCGAAGCCATGCACAAGGACTGGTCGGAGGCAGCCGGGACGGTGCTGCGCGTCGATGGGGGCATGGTCGAGTGTGACTGGACCATGCAATGTCTTGCCGACATTCTCGATGCACCTGTCGACCGGCCGACAATTTTAGAGACGACGGTGCTGGGTGCAGCCTACCTTGCCGGGCTCCAGTGCGGTTTCTATCCGCCGCCGGACGTCTTTGCGCAGCGCTGGGCACTCGATAGGCGTTTCACGCCAAACCTCAACGCTTCCAGCCGCCGCCGCAAGCTTGCCGCCTGGCACGACGCTGTGCAGCGCACGCTGACGACGCGTTCTAGAGCCTGATCGTTTCACGTGGACGCGTTAAGCGTTTCCAAGTGAAACGTGAATCAGTCTCTACACTTTTAATTTAGAGCCTGATTCACCTATCTGCCGCAGACCTCCCGGGTTTGGCGAGAAAATCCATCAAGAACGATCTTGCTCTAGCGAATAACCGCCACGACGCGCGCCGGCGCCGCCGAGGCGCCAACGATCTTCAACGGAAACACCATCACTTCAAAGCCGTGTGAGGGGAGCGCCCCCAGATTGGTGAGCTGCTCCATGTGCCAAAAAGGCCGGCGCTGCCCGACCCGATGGGTCTCCCAAAAGAGCGTATCGTTGCTGGTGGCCTTCGCCCTGGCGATTTGGGCGCGAAACGGCAGGTCCCATCCCCACTGGTCTATCCCCATCACGGTCGGGCCGCGGTCGAGCAGCCATTCGGTTGCTGCCGCGCTCATCCCCGTTCCCCTGGTCCAAAACGCTTTGGTGCCCATGAGCGTGTCGCGGCCGGTGCGAATGAGCACAATGGTGTTCTCATCGATGTTAGCGCCGGTTTTAGCGAGGGTGGTTTCCATGTCTGCCACCGTGATGGGATCGTCATCAGCCTTGTGCGTCACGTCGAGGACGACGCCGGGGCCGATGCACTTTTCCAGCGGGGTCTCATCGATGGTCTGCGCCGGCTGGCCGCCCGACGTTGGGCCGTAGTGCCACGGCGCGTCGATATGGGTGGTCGCGTGCACACCCATTTTTTTGATGGTGTCATCGGCCCAGCCTACGAAGTCCTTGGGAAAGAGGCGTCGCGGCAGGCCCAACAGCCATACGAACAGCTTTGCGGCACCATGCCGTTTGTGCTTGATGCGCACCTGCATGAAGCGCGGGTCGCCGGCGTTGAACTGAATGGGTTTTGAAAGGTCGATGATCTTCACGAGGCCCCTCCCGCGACGATACGGTTGGTGAGCGTGCCGATACCCTCTATCCCGATCTCGATGGTCTCACCAGCTTCAAGCAGGCGGCCGGTTTCGATGCCGCTGCCGCTCGGCAAGGTTCCAGAGCCAAAGAATTCGCCAGTTTGAAGCGGCTCGCAGCGCGAGGCGTGAGCAAGCATCTCCCCCAACGACCAACGCGCGCCAGCCGTTGCCGGTTCGGCAACGCGCTCTCCATTGAGGCGCACATGGCCTTTGAGATCGCGCCAGCGCGGTAGGATCTCATCGGCCGTCACGACGACCTTGGAAATGACGCTGCAGAAGTGCTTAGATTTTTGCGGTCCCAAGCCCGACGCCATTTCGGCGAGCTGTACGCCGCGTGCGGAAAAATCATTCAAGGGCACCTCGAAAAATAACCCATACTCCGATTTATGCGAGTCTGATGCCTGACAGATTGATTCGGGCGGGGCACGATGGCGCAGATTGGTTTTTTCGATTCCGACAGGCGGCTTGAGCTTCTGTCGAAGAAAGGTGATCGGCTTGAGGCGATCGACAAGCTCGTGTGTTGGGAGAGCTTTCGCGCC
>JAAERO010000100.1 GCA_024230315.1 Hyphomicrobium sp. | reverse complement strand
ACTTTTGAATTGTCAGTAGGAACTCCACCAGAGATTTTCTGTCCAGCAGATTTTGTTGCAGATAACGACGAAGGAGTATGTGGAGCAGTAGTAAACTTTGCACCACCAATCGCAATTGATTTTGAAGATGGAGTATTAGATCCATCAAGTGTAGTACAAACAGGGGGTCTTCCGACAGGAAGTTCGTTCCCAGTTGGAGATAACGATGTAACTTTTACAGCTACAGATTCTCATGGAAATGAGACTTCTTGTACGTTTGTAGTAACCATATTAGATGCTGAAGCACCAATGGCAGTATGTCAAGCTTTCACAGTAATATTAGACGAGGATGGATTAGGTTCTATGTTAGCTTCTGATATTGATGGTGGATCTACAGACAATTGTGCTGTTGACTCATTAGTAGCATCTCAAACAGACTTTACTTGTGCTGATGTAGGAGAAAATACAATTGTATTAGAAGTATCTGATGCTGCAGGTAACGTTTCTACTTGTGAAGCTATCGTAACTGTAGTTGATGAAACTGCACCAGTTATT
>JAAERO010000099.1 GCA_024230315.1 Hyphomicrobium sp. | reverse complement strand
TCAAGCCGATCACCTTTCTTCGACAGCAGCTCAAGCCGCCTGTCGGAATCGAAAAAACCAATCTGCGCCATCGTGCCCCGCCCGAATCAATCTGTCAGGCATCAGACTCGCATAAATCGGAGTATGGGTTATTTTTCGAGGTGCCCTCTAGGGTCTAGACCCTAGGGTCATAGACCCTAAATCAAAAGTGTAGAGACTGATTTACGTTTCACTTGGACGCGACCCAAGCGTTTCCAAGTGAAACGATCAGGCTCTAGTCAAATAGCGGCTGACGGCCGATTGCACAAAGGGCATAAGGTCAGACAACAGATTGCCTGCGCTTAGGCGAAGTAGGAACTGCGTTGCTCGACGGTTTGGGCAAATTCGGTGACGGCGCCTCTTCTGGCTCCTGCTCCTTTAGTGCGACGGCTGATTTCCAGTACTGCGCCATCCTGCGCTGCAGCCCTCTTGCGCCGCCGGCATAGAGCCGCGCGCCCATGGGTTGGGCCGCGGCGCGCAACTGTTTCTGGCGCCGGCGTGCAAGATTTTCCACGATGTTTGCCTGCGCGGAGCCAACACGTTCGGTCGACTTGGCTCTGACGTAAGCCTTCAGCAGAGCAAGGTCGTGATCGTCGCCTAAGATCTGCGACAGCCCCCGCGACTCGGTGATGCGCGCGGCGAAATATTCCGGCCATGCGTTGGACAGCAGCATCATATGCCGCCAATGCTGCTGCACCCACTTGCGCCATTCATGAAAGCTATCGTCCGAGCCCCCAGCATAAGCGGCTCGAAACGTGCGACGCCCTCTGCGGTAGCTCGCCTCGAGCCCGGGCCCGATCGCTTCAAACCCACTGCCCATGACCTTCAACTGCGAGAACCTGTTCTTGGCGAGCGCAAGCTGTTCAAGCGCACGTTTGGTTGCTGCAGCGTCGACGTTGGGTGTGTCCTCGCCATTCGCGGTCTGCAATATTTCCCGAAGCGTTTGCCCTGCTCCCTTGGCCGCCGAACCCGAAGTGCTTTCGAGCTTGTTGATCGTCTCCAGAATCACGTGGCGATCGCGCGCACTCGACAGAATGCGGGCGATCTCGCGCAAGTCCGCATTTTCCTTTTCGAACGCGTGCTCACGCAATGCCGGGCGCACGAGGCGCAACAGCGCGCGCATTCGTTTCAGTGCCTTGCGCGTCTCGTGCACGGCAACGGCACGGTCTTTGTTGGGGCTGCGAAGCTGCGACTCAGCGCGATCAAGCTGCTCGAGCGCAATGCGCCGGAAACCTTCCTCGAAGGACTCATTGAGCTTAAAGCGGTACGCCATGCGCGCGCGACTTCTCAGTTGGCGGCCGGCATTTCGGCACCAAAAAACAGAAAGTGTCCGTCCATTTGAGGCCACTCGCCACGCCAACACAAGCGCCGATCCAGCAGGACTGTCATCCATTTTCGATGTTAAACGGCGCTACTGGTCGCCCTACCTACCACCTCCTGGCGCGCCGGCCATCCCTTGGAGCCACTGGCGAACACGTTCCTCAGGCTGCGGAGCCGTCATGAAGTCGGTGATCACGGCCACCGATTGGGCGCCTGCAGCCAGCACGCCCGCGGCGCGATCCAGCTTAATTCCACCGATCGCAACAAGCGGCAGTTCGCCGATACGTGCCTTCCACTCGCCAATGCGGGCAAAGCCCTGGGGCCCCCACTTCATCGCTTTGAGCCTCGTTTCGTAGATGGGCCCGAGCGCCACGTAATCGGGCGCCGCGGCGAGCGCGGTTTCCAGCTCCTCAGTGCTATGCGTGGAGATCCCGAGCCGCAGTCCCGCCGCCTTGATCGCAGCAAGATCAGCAGCGGCCAAGTCTTCCTGCCCTAGGTGCACATAACCGGCACCTGCCCTGATCGCCTCGCGCCAATAGTCGTTGACGATGAGCTGGCAGTCGTAATCCCGGGTTACCGTGAGGCTCGCTTTGATCTGCCGGTACACGTCCGCGCTTTCTGCTCCTTTGATCCTGAGTTGGACCGTGCGAACGCCAAGAGGGACGAGACGCTCTAGCCAATCTGCGTCGGGTACAATTGGGTAGAAAACGTCCAGCGCGCCAGCCATCTTTCTAGTCATTGCCGGGCTTACTGTCCGGTGGCGGCAAGTCGAAGAACGGTGTGCCGGCGACCGGCGTTGACGGCGAGGCCATATCGCGGGCACCCATCAAGCCGGCCTCAAAGGCCGCCCTGCCCGCTTCAATGGCTTGCGCGAACGCGGCCGCCATGGGCACGGGAGCCCCGGCCTTGGCGACAGCCGTATTGATGAGAACAGCATCGTAGCCCATCTCCATCGCGTCTGCGGCGTGTGATGGTGCACCGATACCGGCGTCTATGATGAGCGGCACGTCAGGGAAGTAAGCACGTAAGCTTTGTAGCGCGTAGCGATTGGCAAGTCCCCGCCCAGAGCCGATTGGCGAACCCCAGGGCATCAAGACCTCGCAGCCCACCGCCAACAAACGCTCGGCGATCGACAGATCCTCGGTGGTGTAGGGCAAAACCTTGAAACCATCTTGTGTCAATGCCGTTGCGGCTTCGACAAGACCGAAAATTTCGGGTTGCAGCGTGTCGTCGTTGGCGATGACCTCCAGCTTCACCCAATCTGTACCGAACACCTCGCGCGCCATGTGCGCGGTGGTGATCGCTTCCTTCGCGGTGCGACACCCCGCGGTGTTGGGAAGCACGCGTGCGCCGGTCGCCTCAATCAGTTCTAGGAAACGCTCGCCCTTGCGACCACGCGCCTGCTCGCGCCGCAGCGAGACCGTGACGATACTCGCGCCGGACGCCTCTACTGCACGAGCGAGAACGTCAGGCGAGGGATACTGCGCGGTGCCAAGCAGGAGCCGCGAGGCAAGATCTACGCCGTAAAGCGCGAACGGTCTTTGCGGCTTGGCGTGCGGTTCAACAACGTTCATGGACATTAACTCTTAGCCGCCGTGACGCGGGGAGACGATCTCGATTCTGTCGCCCGGAGCAAGCTGTGTTGCGCCACGCACGCGCGCGGGCACAAAATCACCGTTGCGCGCCGTGGCCACGCACGCATCACCATGACCCAGCTCGGTCACGAGGGCGGCCAAGGTCGCGGCCTCGGTGGTGACCGGGACGCCATTAACGAGAATATCACTGCGAGACCTGGTCTCGACGGCCAAGGGATGCTCCTGCGCTTTGGGGCTTCTGGCTTATGCCCCCAATTCAACAGCTTTCGCCGCCAAATCTCAAGGCACGCGAAAATTGCCTATCAAAAGACGATAACCGTCCCATCCTTTCAGTGGCTCCCAAATCGCCGCGCGTCGGCTAGACTGGCCGCTGCCAAGCATGCGGCAAGCCATGCGGAAGTGGCCCTGGAGTTATAGCCACGTGAGTGACGCGCAACAAAGCCTTGCGAATACGCGACAGCGGGCGTTCGACATCCTCGAGCACGGCCGCCGCCGGGACTTTGCGTCGCGCATTGTCGATTGGATCCTCGTCGGGCTCATCATCGCCAATGTGACGGGCACACTGGTTCAGACCATTCCCGAAATCGAGCAAGCCTATGGTGACGAGTTGCAGCTGCTTGACCGCATCTGCGTGCTTGTCTTTGCCATCGAGTATGCCACGCGCCTTTGGGTGGCGCCCGAGCATCCCCTGCTGCACTTGCTGAGCCCAACGCGGGCGCGATTGCTGTTTGCAGCCACACCGATGATGGTCATTGACGCATTGGCGTTCGTGCCGTTCGTACTTGAGCTTTTGTTCCCGGGCGTTGCCGCGGTGCGGCTCACGCGGCTCGTCCGCTTCTTGAAGCTGGCGCGGTACTCACCAGCACTTACCACGATTGGCCGCGTGATCGCGTCGGAACGGCGCGCATTATTGGCATGCGTTGTCATTCTCGGCGGCGTCATGATGGCGGCCGCGGCGGCCATGCACGTTGTCGAGGGCCACATACAGCCCGACCGGCTCGGCGATATGTCGAAATCCATGTGGTGGTCTGCGGCCATGCTTGCCAAGATCGGTGGCGGCGAGCTGGAACCGGTAACTGCAGGGGGCCGCATAATCGCGGCCATTACCGTGATGCTTGGCATCTTTTGCTTTGCATTGCCTGTTGCGATAATCGGGCGTGGCTTTTACGAGGAAATTCGCCGCAGGGACTTGGTGGTGACCTTCGCCATGGTCGCGCACGTTCCCCTGTTCGCCCATCTCGATGCGGCATCAATTTCCGATCTCGTTGGCATATTGCAAGCACGCACTGTGCCGGCAGGAACCGTCATCATCCGCAAAGGCGAGCCGGGCGATGCCATGTATTTCATTGCCAGCGGTACGGTTCAGATCGATGCCGCCGACGGCAAGGTACGGCTGCACGAGGGCGACTTCTTTGGAGAGATGGCACTGCTCACGCGCGAACTGCGCATAGCAACAGTGACGACAATCAAGTCGACCGACCTCCTGGTTCTGGATTGTGATGATTTCCACCGCTTTATCGACCGCAACCCGAACGTCGGCGCGCACGTGCGTGCGGTCGCACAGCAGCGCAAGAGCGGGACCGTCGCACACACCGACTAGCGGTGTTTCAAACCACCTCGACCAGCGCATTGGCACGCGCACCACTCTCCAAGTACTCGGCAACGGCCTTGGCAAGAACCGGCGCCAACAGGTAGCCGTTGCGATAAGCACCGTTGACGAAGATGTGCCGTCCACCGTCACGCACGATCACGCGCGGCATATTGTCGGGAAACGCTGGGCGCACACCGGCGCCGATTTCTAGGATCTCTGCCTCTGCGAAACCCGAATGCAGAGCATATGCCCCTCCCAGCAATTCCAGCGCCGAGCGTACCGTGACGGGGCCATCGTCCTCCGTTTCAATAACCGTTGCGCCGATCATATAGCGCCCGTCACCCCAGGGCACGACATAGAGGGAATGCCGCGGATGCAGAAGTTGGATCGGGCGGCGCAAGGTGACTTCGCGCGAGCGCACAATCAGCCGCTCGCCACGCACACCGCGCAGATTGGCAAGCGCATCGCGTGCAGCGAGTCCGCGGCAGTCGATGATTGTGTCTGCGTCCTCGGGCGGCACGCTTACGCCGAATGACACATCACTGCCAGCACCACGCGCTTCATCAAGCAGGAACTTCATCGCTGCCGGAGCTGCCATGTGCGCTTCGTCGGCGAAATAAAGTGCCGAAGCAAAACGCCCGGCGAGTTCAGGTTCCAAATGTGCAAGCTTCGTTGCATCGAGTGTCTCGTGGCCTTGCGTGTCGCGCGCGAAGCGTTCCAAATCAGAGCGATCGCGTGCGCTCGCAACGACGAGCCCGCCTGAGCAGGACAGATCCGGGCATGCGGCACGCCACAAGGTCATGCCCTCGCGTCCCAACCTGCGGAAAATCAGCGGATAGGATTTTGCCTCGCGGTCCGTCGCCAGCATGACACCGCCATAGAGGCTTGCTGCGCCCGCAAATGGCTCCGCGCTCGCCTCGACAAGGCGTACGCGATAGCCGAGGCGTGCAAGCGTCAAGGCTTGCCAGAGGCCAAGGACGCCAGCGCCGACAACAATGATGGAGAGCGAAGTCACGAGCTTTGTGTCATCCGTTGTGAGCTTAGGGCTTCGCACGACGCGATGGCGGCCTCAATCCCCAAGCACGACTCCCTCGCGCCGCTGGTCCGCCCCGCCTTGCAACTGTCCAACACGGTTTACTACGATATGCACGCCAGAATTCATCTGCGCTGGCGCGATTCGATGCCCAAGCGCCTTTAGCCTCAATGCGGTCCAGACCGCATCGCCATCGAACTCGATCTCGAAGCCGTAACCGCGATTGCCGAAATTCAACAGATCCGCGGCCTGCTGCGCGTCCATGCCCCAATCGATGAGCGCAACGAGCGATTTAACCAGATAGAGGATGATACGGCTCCCGCCCGGTGAACCCAGTACGGCTTCCACCTTACCATCCTTGTTGAAGACAATCGTGGGCGCCATGGAGCTGCGCGGGCGTTTTCTAGGCCCCACCGCATTAGCGATGGGCCGACCTTGCGCACCAGTCGGCCGGAAGGAAAAGTCGGTCAGATCGTTATTCAAAAGAAAGCCGGCCGCCCAGATATGCGAACCAAACGCGCCCTCGATGGTCGTCGTCATGGAGACGGCATTGCCTTGCCTGTCAATTATCGAGATGTGGCTAGTGCCGACGTTTTCCATCGTTTCATCAGGACCGAACGACTGCTTTCCGAGACCAGGAGGCTCACCAGGTTTTGGCCGCGGCATGACGCGCAAAGGATCGATCAATACACGGCGTGTGTCGAGATAGCCGGGATCAAGGAGCCCGCTGGGGATGTCAACGAAATCTGGATCGGCGATGTAACGGTTGCGATCGGCATAGGCGAGCTTTTCGGCTTCCGCGATGAGATGCAGCGCACGTGTTGACATGGCTGCGTCGGGCCCTTGGCCTAGGTCGAACGGCTCCAACAGCTTCAGTGTTTGCGCGACGGTCACCCCGCCAGACGATGGAGGTCCAATGCTACAGATCATACGCGCGCGATAGGAAAAACACAGCGGCTCGCGCTCTTTGACGTCGTAGTCTGCCAAATCCTGAAGCGTCATGCCCCCTGGCGCAGTGGGCGCACCATTCACCGCCGTGACGATCGCCTGGGCGCTGGGGCCGTCATAGAAACCGTCAGCACCGTCTGCCGCGATGCGTCGCAACGTTGCCGCAAACTCCGGGTTCTTGAGGACATGCCCGATTGGCCATGCATTGCCTGTGCGGGTAAAGAAGTAGCGGCGCGCCGACGCAACGAAGCTATCAGGACCCTGCCATCTTAGCATGAGGTGCAATCGCGATGATACCTCAAAACCATTCTCGGCAAGGCTAATTGCCGGCTCGAATAGTTTCGCCCAAGGTAGTTGTCCGTTTGCCTCATGCACGGTCGCGAGCAAGCGCACGAGACCGGGCACCCCAACGCTTAAGCCGGAGCGCGCCGCCTTCCTGAACGGCATTGGCTTGCCGTCGACAAGAAACCGGTCGGGACCGGCAGATGCGGGCGCCGTCTCGCGACCATCGTAGGCCTTGAGCGAACTAGTTTGCGCATCCCAATGCATCAGGAACGCACCGCCGCCGATCCCCGATGACTGCGGTTCCACGAGATTCAAAACGAGCTGCACGGCAATCGCTGCATCAACAGCAGAGCCGCCCGCTCGCAGCATCTCGAGTCCAGCCTCGGCAGCATATGGATTGGCTGCCGACACCATGTGCTGTTCTACCACCGCAAGCGTTTTCTCCGCGGAGCCTGTCGCCGTTTCCGGCGCGCTGCGCGTGTTTTGGGCGGATGCGGATGAAACGGCGAGAAGAGCGGCGAATACGAGGATGCCCGCAACTCTCCTTCGACTCCACCTCAGCGGTTGCGGGGCGGAACGGGGTGTTGTGGCATCGAGCATGGAGATCGTCTTTGTGGCGCCGGCGACGTTCTTTATCGGGGCAACGGGCGGTCCTGTCGAGGGTGATGGATCCAGCCCGCACAACCGGCCACCCCAACCCTCGAAATGCTCGTCACAGGCGTATCATTATTGGAAGGGCATTGCGTTCGCAAACGCTTCTGACCATAGAACACCGTGGCTCCGATAAAATCGCTTGTAGAAAGTAGGAACTCATGTTCGCAACGTCCACGCCGCGCATCTTGAAAGCAGTATTCTTTGTCGCTAGCGGCTTCGTGCTCGGCGCTGGCATCATGTTTTGGAGCGCCGATCGCGGAGATGCACTCGAAGAAGTGAATACGCTGCTGGTAACGAGCGAGACGATTCTGGGGCAGCCCTTTTCCTACCCGACGAAAAAGCCAGCAAAGGTAACGGCCGCCATCGTCACGATGCCACCGGGGGGGACAACGGGCTGGCACGAGCACCCTGTTCCTTTGTTCGGCACATGCTGGAAGGTGAAATTACCGTCGACTACGGACCGCATGGAAAGCGAGTCTATCGCAAGGGCGACGCCCTGATGGAGGCGATCGACGCGGCCCATGATGGTTACAACACAGGCCAGGGCGTTGCGCGCATCCTGGCTGTGTTCATAGGCGCTGAGGGCATACCTCTCCGCTTTAGTCCGGTCACATAAGAATGCTCTATGGATATCAATGAGATATCCAAATGGCAGAGACGCATCACGAGGCGCTATGGCGCGGTTTCCCCAAGACGTTGATTGAGTTTGAGGAACGGTTCGGAACGGAGGAGGCGTGTCGCGCGTACCT
>JAAERO010000098.1 GCA_024230315.1 Hyphomicrobium sp. | reverse complement strand
ATTATTCTCAAGTCTCACGGCTGGGACAGTGATACCGTGAGAGAGTATGCGAATTGCTTGTGGTTTGGCAACGACGAGCAAATTGTAGAGATTGACCACAACGAAGAAGTAAGTTCACAACAACTTGTAGACTGGTTAGAATATTAAAATGGAAAAAGAAAGAGTTTGGGCGATACTGTTTAGAATGTCCACGGATTCTAGCATTATGATAAGAACGCCCTTTATTGCCAAAGAGTTTGATGGAAACAAAGAGCAGGACCAACTAGACGCTGGCGCGTGGTGTCTTGGTCGCATGGGTGGTTCGTGGATTCCTCTTATGTTTATAACTGGGACACAAACCCAAGCAGAAGAAGTGAAAGAAGAACTACTAGAAAAAATTAGAGAAAACAAAGAATGATTGTCAACCCTAAAACTTTCTATTTTCTGAACTTTTTTATTGCCTTGTTCCTAACTGTCGTAACTCGTTTGCTGGTAAGCACTTAGGGCGGGCGGGGCTGCCCCCGTTGACGTAAGTCCTTTGATGTCAACGGGTTACGTAAAATCCTCACTGCAAATGCCATGCCAAACAAAATTATGATTTGAGACTGATAGAATGTCTCTGCTTAACTAAAGAGACTGTATTATGCAAAGTCAGCCAGTTAGCAAAATAAATAAAATAAACTAAAGATCGCTCTTTACAATGACGATAACTATAGTATAATCAAGACATAACAAGGATGAAACAAATGAAAGAAGCACTGATTTTAGCACTGGCATTACTCGCAGGTTGCATGTTGATTGGATGCCGTCAACCCGTAAGGAATTACAGAGTCACAACCGGATCGCCTGACGTATGGGCGGCACAACCTAAACAGAAAATGGAGTTTACAGTAGAATGGAAACAGTAATGACTAACAGCATTGTTTTTACTAAAGACAAAGAAACTAAGACCAAGGTACGCTACACCGCTACGGGTGACATCTCTGGCAGCATCTACATCGACAAGGATTCAGACCTTGCAGTTCTTGACGAAATTATTTTGCAAATTAACTAAAGATACTTGACAAACATTGACGATAGAGTATAATAGAAGAGTTCAGTTCACAACCCCCTTTTGGAGAGACTTATGAAAGTCAAAACTACCGTAGAGTTAAAATTCGATCACGCTTACACTGGTTGGAAAGCACTGACGTTCAACGATTCCGATCAGAACGAAGTCTGCATCACGATGACAGACGATCAGTATCTCTCACTAACAGAGACACTAAACAGTAAAGCGGATCGTATCCGTAAAGATCGTGCCGAGGAAGCTGCGGAAGCAGCAAGGGCAGAAGCAGCAAAACTCGAAAAGGAGAATGAGGATGGTTGATCCACAAGCGCCAATCGTAAAACTTGGCACAAAATTGAAGAAAGGTGTTGTAACCGGCATCTTTCGTGGTAAAATTGAGGTACTTGGAAAGTCTGGCGTTCAGACTCTCACATTCGCAACTGTAGAAAAAGAGGTATTGAGTAATGGTTAATCTGTCAAACAAGCGTAACGGACGCAAAGTTTCTTTCTTGTATCCTGTCAACGGGAACAAGAACGTCCTCCGAACCGTGAACGGCAAGAAGGTTCGATCCTTCACTGGCCCAAGCGGTAAGGGTATCACTGTCGCAGAGGATAACGGACTTCACAAGTCCTTCTCGTTGTCCAAGATCGTGGCCGGTCTGAGTTAGTTGTTGTTGTGTTGTGAATGGAGAGCGGCGGTCATCCTGTAAGTCTGGCCCAACTGCCCTGCGGGGTATGGTGCTTGAGATGGCCGCTTCTTTCTTTACTGTTAGACTTTCGATCCCTATCATTAGTCTTTGCTCGCCGTAAACCCTTTGTCAGTAACGACTTAGGGTCGGCGGGGCGGCCCCCGCCCGACGTAAGTCCTTTCTACATAACGACTTATGACTATTTATATTTTCTTTAAAGTTTTCTACTTGACAATGCCGATAATAGGTTATAATGGGAGAGTAACAACACGAAAGAAAAACGAAATGATTTCAAAAATTCAACAACAGATAGAAGTCAATTATGGCAGCAAAAACTATCCAAAATATGAACGTGGAAAGTATCTTGTGACAAAGTTTTATTTCTTTGGAATAAGATTTTACAAATCAATGGTTCAGCAGACGTTTT
>JAAERO010000097.1 GCA_024230315.1 Hyphomicrobium sp. | reverse complement strand
TGGCAGAAGCTACGTTTGATGGGACCGAATTGCCTTTTGGATCGTCCCCTTGCGCTTTAGCCGTATTCTCTATCGAGCCGGTCTCAATGTCAGCCTCTGTGACAAGATAGCGGGCGATGCACGACTTTGGTTCTCCAGGCGACAGTGCCGTCGGACTGCAATCGTTGTTCGGTAGGAGGCCTTGTGTAATCTTTACACCCCCTAACGTCACGTTGCCGTTGTTGGTGACCTCATAAGTGTAGGTCAGTTCCTCGCCGACTCTGACATAGGTCTCCGGAACGACGCTCAGGGCAAGCGTCAAGTTTGACACCTGATCAATGGTGGTTGAATCGTCGTTTTCCGCCTCCGCGCCCTCTTGGTCAGCTTTGGCGAATCCCTTAGTGCTGGCGAAGCCGTTATCAATGTCTTCCTGGGTGATGTGATAGGTGCCTTTGCAGGTCTGAGAAGCGTCGGGCTCAAGGCTCGTGATGGGGTTGTTCCCAAGACAGGTGATCGTGTCAACGTTGCTGCCGGAGACCGTGATGTTGGTTAATGTCTCCGTGTGGCTTTCGTTGATGACAATATACTCATTATCGATAGCATCACCCACCTGCGGCGGAGACTGGAACTTGGGTTCTCCGGTCACAACAAGCTCTAGTTTTATGGTGTCAAGGTGAGCAATCGCAAAGGCTTCATTCGAGATGGCCTCACCATCGTTTAGATCGTACCCCCTTGCTCGACCCTTCGCTATGACCTCACCGTCATCAAAGTCAGCCTGTGTAACGCTATAGGTAGCGCTGCACGACTTTTCTTCTCCAGGCTTCAGTGGAGACAGCGACTCAGCGCTGCACGTGCTATTGGGCAGGAGATCCTCAAAAATTTCGACGTTCTCTAGCGTCACGTTGCCCGTATTGGTCACCTTATAGGTAAATTCTAGCGAGTCCCCTGCTGCTCTGAAAATCTCAGGCTCAACGTTCATAGCAATCTCTAGGTCTGGCACCTGCTTGATGTCGGTTTCCGCCTCAGCGATCGCCTCGCCGCCCTCTTCAGGCTTGGCCGTTGCCGTATTGGCCACCTTTCCAGCATCAATGTCTTTCTGGGTGATGCGATAGGTGGCCGTGCAGATCGCTGCTCTTAATGGCGCAAGGCTAGGGATGACATTGGTACCGGACTGAGGACAAGTGATTGCGTTACCTAAGCTGTCAGAGACCGTGATGTTTTCTAACGTGTAACTGGTAGTTCTGTTATACACTCGGTAACTATACTCTATGCGATCGCCCACCTGAGGCGGATCCTGGAAGGCGGTCTCTCCGGTCAACTGGAGTGATTGAGGAGTATAAGTAATCGTGATTTTGCACGTTTGGACGACGTTAAAAAATGCATATACGTAGGCAAATGTATCGGTAAAGTAAGAAGGGCTTCCCGTACACGTTGAGCTATCTAGATCTATACTTTGGTTAGACGAGAGGCGCCAATAAACTCTAAGACTAGCTAGGGGACTAAGGTCCCCATAGTCAAATGTGCAGCTCTCGTCATCTCCGAGCCTGCAACTCTTCTGGAACGTGTACGTGCCGACCGCATCTTGTCTATAAATATCGTAATCAACAAAGCCGCCAGGGCCATTAAGGGTATTTTCGATCTTGACGCCTTTGACGGCCATCGCTGCATCTGACCCCCACGCATTGAAGGCAAATGCAGCGCAGACAACGAGAACCATCCGCTGCAGCGTTCCAGCAAGTGTTCTTCCCCTCGACATACTCACGATTCCTTCACGTGCATGATATGCTATTACACTGCGATATGTGGCAAATCCCCGGTTGCACAAACCTTGCCTGTGCAGTCGTCCTGTTGCTTCCGATCGAAACGACCGTCCCGCGATCTTACAGATCCCCACGAGACGCAGTTGCATATGACGGCGTGCAAAGGAACGCCTCGTCGAATCAACGCATTCAACGCTAACTCCTCACCTCCGGCACACTCCACGCCACGCATAAACACGCATACTCAAACAAAGACCCAAGACGTGTGACGGCGTCCTCGCTCCTCAGATGAAAATACGCAGAGTTTATGCGTGTTTATCGGGGGGGGGCGTTTGCCATGAGCGCGAACTACCACGCAGCTCTCACGCCTGAGCAATCTTTCATGGCAGGTGTGCTTTGAGCCCGCATTCCCCAAGTAGACGCCGGATTTCTGCTGCGCTACTGGCGTAATTCCGTTACGGTTCAGTCGGTTGGGGCTTTGATTTGGGGGCCGTCTTGTCACACCTTGCGGGTGAAAGCGAAAGCAGTCGTCTTGTGCTGGATTTTGACCGTCGCGTGAAGCTTGTAGACGGCGGGCAATACTGGGCCAGTGGAGCGGCGGCTTATTGCAGCTGCGTGGCGGTTTAAAAGCCGTACGCATCCGGTGAAGACCGCCTTGCGGGATGACTAAGACGTAGTTCTTCTTAAGCGTGGTTTTCGCGTTGGGAGAATGAGTA
>JAAERO010000096.1 GCA_024230315.1 Hyphomicrobium sp. | reverse complement strand
GCCCTGCGAATGTAAAACGTCAATCTGACGCAGCTTGGAAACAATCTCTTCAGGCTTGTGGTGCTTCTTTGGCATAATCAGTCCTCCTCAGGGCTAAAACCCATACTTCGAGTCGGACCACTTCACTGGGGGTGGATCACCATGGCGTGGCAGGACTTCAGGCAAGAGGCCCGTCTGATGAGCAAAGTGGAACAGGACGCGCGACTCAATCGCCGGCTGACCCACGATCGGCCGGGCCGCCGCTTCCTCGCCAATGACGATGCCCGCTGGGGCGAGCTAATCCTGCCGGCGCCGGATGAGAACCCGGCCAAGACCACCCGCGGGCTGCGGGTCTTGTTGATCGCCAGCACGGCGCTCAGCTGCCGCGCTGTGAAGACCGTCGTGGCGTATGAACACCGCCATCCGGAGCGGGTCAACCTGGTCGGCCTGGTGACCGACGACCCGATTGACGCCGATGCCAGGATCGGCATCAAGAAGCGGGTTTGGAAGTTTCTCGACGACCGGCAGCGCCTGGAGGTGGAGACCGCAATCGTCGAGGTCGCGCTTAGCGCTGGCGCGCCGGTCTATACCGGGGAGATTAAGGTCGAGTGGTTTAGCCGTCAGGCCACCCACTGGCACCCAGACGTGATCCTGGTCTGCGGCTTCGGCCAGGTGATCGATCAGAAAATCATCGGGTTGCCGCTTGGCGGGATCTACAATTTTCACCCCTCGGACCTGGCCCATCACCACGGTGCCGGGCCGGCGCCCTACGATGATTACCAGACGTGCGACCTGGCAACCACGGTTTGGACGGTCCACCAGATGGTCGAAGCGGTCGACGCCGGCCCAATTCTGGGCCAGTCGCCGCCAATCAATATCCGCGACCAGGCGGGCAGCCTGCCCGAGGAGCCCATGCTCGTCTACAACAAACTCATCGATCCCCTGGCCTACATGGTTTATTTCCTGCTCGATGCGCTCGCCCAAAGATATCACCGGGGCGAGATGCGCCCGCTCGAGCAGCTCGATTTTGAGCGCCGCTTCCCGGCCTCGGTCAAGGCGCAAATCATGGCGCCGATCGTCAGCCAGGAGATCGTGCCGTTGCTGACCGGGCCGGACTCGATCCTGTTTGATCTGGAGTGACCGGGTTAGAAAGTTTTAGACATCGGCACAAAGAAATAAGAATTGAGGTTCACGAGTACCGTGTCGGGCTCATACCTACGGGCATGCGCAAGACCATCGCCCAATTGGTCCAGGTAGAAGTTAGTGCAGGGTTGGCCGCAAGGCCAGGGCGAGTGGGGCCGTTGGAGCCGCTCTAACGAGCGGAGACGGATAGATTTTCCGTCCGTCATCACTGGGATTCACCGCAACCCTCGGACAAGAGGGCCCACCACTTGGAGGACAAATCCGTGCTCATGGATTGCTGAGCTTTGTGTAGATCCGAAATGGCAACGAATGGGAATCGGATCCACTTTGATAAATCAGGTGGACACTTCTATTTTCTGGTTTTTGAGAGGAGATGGGCCGTGGCGAGCTTTGTGGATCATTTCACGATCCGTGGTAAGCGCACGGTGTGCACCGCCTTGAACCGGTGTCATAAGCTGCGATCATCGCCGTCCAAGATACATGGGTTATCGTGGAGGGCATTTTGCGACGCAAGCACCGCCAGTGGAGCGTTGCCGAGAAGCGCCGGATCGTGG
>JAAERO010000095.1 GCA_024230315.1 Hyphomicrobium sp. | reverse complement strand
GATGCTCACAAACGTGCTCAAATACCATCCGCACGGCGCGCTCGCGCACCTCCGGCGAATACTTCGGCGATACCTTCTGATTCGTCATGGCTCCAATCTCTCAAGAGTTGGAGCCTCCGACAAACCCGGGGCGGTTCACTGTCGAGGATGGTGGCGACATAGTACGTTTCACCAGTTCCCAGCCCGACAGCTTCAAGTACGCAATCATCCTCGTGTTGGGTCGGCCATATATGCTGCAAGGCGTTAATCCAATGAAGCCGACTGAGCGAAATTTTTGTTGTAAGCAAAATAACTTGCGGGGTTGGTAGAGCGTTCGCCCATTGGGTCCGGTCCAACGCCGATGTCACCTTCCTCGCAGACTACGCCTCTGAAGCACCGCGTAATTCTGCGTCGGTGAGGAGCACCTCAAGCGTTGCTGTCAGGGTCTCATCGGCGACAAAAGCGTCTGCGCCCTCGGCCATCACCTTACGATGGGCAACACCTCCAAAGCCGACAACGTAAGCTCCGCTCGATCGCGCAGCGAGATCCGTCACGCCATCTCCGACCATGGCAATGGGGCCATGACGCGTTGCTAGCGCGCGGCAGATTTCTGCCTTCCCGTCGCTGCGCACCAAAGGCGAGTTCGTATCAAAGCCCTGATAGTGCCCCGCGCTATCGAGATGAACCGCGACAGCGCGCACATTGTCCGGAGCGATAGAAAGCGCCTCCGCCAACTTCGTGACCGGCTGGAGCAACCCGCCACTCACAACATAAACAGATTTTCTAAGGCGCTGCAGCGCTGCAACCGTCTCGCCGGCGCCATCAACCAGTTCTTCGACGTAACGTTCACCCAGCCATTCGAGCGCGTCCATATCTGGACGCACGATCTCAAGGCGTCTGGCATAGACATCCTCGATCGATAATGTGCCGTCCATCGCAGCTGCGGTAAGCGGGGCGATCTCAGCGTCTCGACCCGATCGCCGGGCCAACTCGTCGATGCCTTCAATGCGTGTGAGTGTGCCGTCGCAATCAAAGCACACCGCAGCGAATTTTGGCTGCGCCCCTGTCATAGCTGGATCTGAATGGCCTGGCGGACACCGGGTATCGCCTGAACCTCCTCAAGAGCACTTGGTAAAATGGGCGCTGAGACGCCAATGAGTGCGATGGCCTCGAGCCGGCCTTCGGCAACGCCGACCTGCATCCGCGAAATATTGATGTTCTCGCGACTAAGAATGCTGCCAAGCGAGCCGACAACTCCTGGGCGGTCCTCATGGCGCGTAAAGATGAGGCAGCCTTCGGGAACTGCTTCTACGTGGTAGTCGTCGATACGGACAAGACGCGGATGGCGTTCGCCCAAGAGGGTGCCCGCCACACTTGTCGATGACTGCGCTGCCTTGCCGCGAAGTTCGATCAACGAAACATAGTCGTGCGCCTCTTCGGTGCGAATTTCGCGAACCTCAATGCCCTGGCGACGTGCCAGCGTCCCGGCATTGACGTCATTGACAGGCACCGCAAGGCGCTCGCCAAGCAAGCCAGCGAGCGCTCCCGCTGTGATTGGCCGGGGATCGATCTCGGCAACACGGCCGAAGAGCGCGACCTCAAACTCTGTAATTGGCCCAGGCATCAATGCGGATAACAAATGTCCCAGCGCGCGTGCCAGCTGCTGATAGGGCCGCGCGCGGACGACCTGGTCCACGGGAATGCGCGGCAGATTGACCGCACTTTGCGCTGCACCTGTTTCTAGGAACGACGCGATATTTTCGGCGATCTTGAGGCTCACCGCCTGCTGGGCCTCCTCCGTCGAAGCGCCGAGATGCGGCGTCAAGACCACACTGTCGAATTCAAACAGCGGCGAGGTGCTCGGCGGTTCCTTGGCATAAACATCGAAAGCAGCGCCGGCGACGTGTCCGCTGCGCAGGGCCTCGACAAGAGCGGTCTCGTCGACAAGCCCGCCGCGCGCGCAGTTTATCAGACGCGCACCAGCCTTCATTTGGCTAAGGCGCAGGGCATTGATGAGATTGGTCGTCGCCTCGTTGAGGGGACAGTGCAGGGTCACGAAGTCCGCTTGCGCGAGCAGCGTATCAAGATCGGCAGGTTCGGCGCCGGTCTCGTGGACCACCTCGGGAACCACGTAAGGATCGTATGCCAGCACGCGCATCCTGAAAGCCAGGCAGCGGCGCGTCACGATGCGCCCAATCGTTCCAAAGCCAATGACTCCGATCGTCTTCCCCGCGAGCTCGGCTCCGACAAAATTTTTGGGCTTCCATTCGCCCTTGCGCACCGACCGGTCAGCCTGGGGAAGGTGGCGGCTCAGCGACAACAGGTGACCAAGCGCCAACTCGGCGGTCGTAGTCGCGTTCTCATCGGGTGTGTTGAAGACGACGATACCGCGCTCGGTTGCCGCCTCGACATCTATATTGTCGACGCCGATGCCAGCCCGTCCGATCACCTTGAGCCGGTTGCCCGCGGCGATGATAGGGGCGGTGACGCGCGTTTTAGAGCGAACAATGAGCGCGTCGTAATTTCCGATACGTTGCTTCAAGGCCGCTTCATCGAGCCCGGTCGCAACGTCGACAGACAAGCCAGTGCGTGCCGAGAGCAGGTCCCGGCCCTGCGCGTGGATTGGGTCTGCGACGAGAATGCGTTTTGTAGCCGCCATACGCTGAAGCTCTGACATTATGCGCTTTAGATCTGTCAGCTTATAGAATGCTCTTGCGGCAATCCACGGCATGAGCGTCACATAAGTGGAGATTTTGTCGCACAGACCTTGCGGCTCAGTCGTTGCCGGAGCTGGCGCGCCGGCGCGCGTTCCACCTGTCCCATCGAAGCTGCTCTAGCTTGTTGCACCATGGGTTGCCGTAGTAGCCATAGCGCCCATTGACGCGCGTGCAGTCCTTGAGGGCGGCATGCCGAAGGTTTGGCTGCCCTGCTCCATTCGCACGACCGTCTTTCGCCCTGGCTCCCGTCGCCCAAAGCACCAGCTCTAGAGCAAACACGATAGATGCGAGAGCCCAAACAACAGGCTGTGCCATCGCCAGCTACCTCCCTCTCATGTTGAACGGCCAATGATAGAATAGGATGGCTGCTCTTAGCACTCAAAGACACTCACGATCTCAGCTCGCGGCCCCACAGAAAAACCGTGTTCTGTCAATGCTGTAGCCCATACTGTCCGTCACCATTCGAAACCTCCGTGTTGCTGCCACACTCGTACCGCAATACGCAATTGCGATAACCAACGAATAAGCTTACTGACTGTTTAGTAGGGGACTGCTGCATGGTTCGGCACTTGATTGCCATGGGCTGCATTCTGGCTGGAACCGCGGCCAGTGCGGAGCCGGTGCGCCTGTCGAACCAGGGCATCAAGGACACGATCGCAGGTTCCATCCTTTACATCGACACGCCGCTTGGGACGAAGCTTCCCGTTCGTTACTCCGACGATGGCAAGCTAACAGGACGGACCGGAGGTATGGTCGCGAACTATCTTGGCGCCAGGTCGGACCGCGGGCGCTGGTGGGTCTCAAAAAACCGGCTCTGTCACAAGTGGAAAAGATGGTTCGACGCCAAGCCGCAATGCATGCGTCTTCAAATAGCTGGCCGCCGCATCCTGTGGCGCCGCGATGACGGTAAGACCGGGACGGCTACCATCGCCTCGCGGCCGACGCCCGTTGCAAAAGCTGAGTCACCTCCCTTTGCCTTCGGCTCGGAAAAGTTGGGCTCAGCAAAGTCAGAGAAAAAGCCTTCCGATCCTAACCGTTTTTCTCCTATTCGGCGTGCCGCCCCAGCTGCACCCCCGCGTGCTGTCCCAACGCCACGGCCGATTATCGCTCCTCCACCAAGACTCGCTCGTGCAAACCGGCCGTCAGAGGCAAAGCCAGTCATTAAGGAACCATCCTATGTGGAGCCGTCCTTTAGAGTGGCTGGCGTCGAAGCCTACGACGTTCTCAATATTCGCAGAGGACCATCGACCGACTATGCCGTAGTCGGTGCGATTCCTCCGAACGGGCGCGGCGTCAGAATTGTCGGCGCGTGTATCACATACTGGTGCCCGATCAACCATCGCGGAACGAAGGGTTGGGTCAGCCGTATCTATCTTGCCGAGGAAATGCCCGCTCCGGGTTCACCGGTCCGCGCCAGTAACTGGTTTAAAACCTCGCAAGCGCGATAACGCGAAGACCTATCAGCGCGACCAACCCTTTAAATTCAGCGCGGCATTCGAACGCGCCGGCCGGCTCAACGCGCGTCGGCACCCTTCAGTCGTCAACGCGCAATGCCAAGCGGACAGCTCAGGTCGTCGTCCCCTTCCGCAGAAATCCATCGACCGTCAACCCAATGAGATAGGTCGCAACGGCCACAAGCACCACTTGAATCCAGGGTCTTGCCGGGAAGCCCTGCCCAACCGCCAGGATGGCCGCCACTACCCACACGAACGTCACTATCAATGTTAGGAACCGCAAGCGCACCACCCTCATGGGGTGCACCCAGCGCATCGGCACGAACGTGAGGATAATAGCGGCAGCGACGATCACGTAAGTCACCCACGGGGGTGCGGCGAAGGCGAAAATATAGAACGCGACAACGTTCCAGACAGTAGGAAAACCGACGAAGCTGTAGTCGTCACTCTTGCTGGCCAAGTCGACGAAGTGAAAAAGCGAAGACAGCAGGATCAGCGCCGCAAACACCAGTCCCAGAGCACCCTCTAGGAAGCCCGCGCGCACAAGAGCGAGTGCGGGCACGAAGACATAGGTCACATAATCGACAATCAGATCCAGCCGCTCCCCGCTAAAGCGGGGGAGCCGCTCCCCCACGCGGGCGAGACGCGCGAAGCTGCCATCAATGCTATCGATGAAAAGGGCACAAGGCCTAGCCACGCGAACATTCGCTCCCAGGCGCCGTCGAAGGCGGCCAGAGCAGCCAGGAACCCGCACACCGCCCCCAGCGCGGTAAAGATGTGTACGCTCGCGGCCGCCAGACTTAATAAGAACCGGTTTCCTGCCACGACGCCCTTCAACGCTGACGCTATATTGAGCGCCGGGGCGGCTGATGCCTCAGCTGCCCCGGTGACGCCGTCTGAGATGAAGACGCTTGCCCCGTCGTTGTATTATGGCGTCGTCGTAGCAGGTTCGCCGGTCGGCTCCATTGCCGAACCGGGCTCGGAAGCGGGCGCTTCTGCTGCCGGGGCAGTCGCCGCAGGAGGCGCCGCCGTTTCAGTTACCGGGGCGGTCGCTGCCGGGGGCGCCGCCATCTTAGGTGCCGATTTCTTGTCGTCGACCAGCATCATGTAGGCGACAATGGCTATGGTCACCACAACCGCTGCCACGACAATCGTACGCGTATCCATAACGTTCTCCCTTAGAAACTTATGCAACCTCACCACAGTAGCGTGGCGGGGCCAACAATACGAGGTCGGGAAGTGCCGTGCGTCTCAGAAGCGATGCTTCATCGTACCACGAATCATGAGGTCGTCGGGCGTCGGTGCTGTCTCGACCGGCCCATCAGGCAGCTTCTGGTCGGCCGCCCCGTAAAGCAGCTCCAAGCCAAAATCCATTTTTGGCAAGACGCCAAGCTTACCCAAGCCAGGGATGCGGATTTCGGTTCCCTTCTCCGCATTGGACGTGGCCAGCTCATCTGAAAGATTGAGCCGAGATTCCAAGGGCACGTCAGCCGATTTCTGCAACTGATCCGGCGCAGAGCCCGCCTTTTGCTCTTGAAAGGCAAGCGAATGCGCTACGGCGGCCACCGACATTACCAAGGCAAATACTGCGACAACACTGTTTCTCATCTCACCTACCCCGCCTTACAATACAGCCCCTGCATGCATCACGCAAAATGCGGTTTCGCCTCTATGAAAACAAGGATGTTTTAGGCCAGGTTAAGTCCACGTGGAGATTCGTCCGACCAGTGTGACCTGAATGCCATGTTGCATTGCAGCAACACTCGACAATTACTATAGATACTCTCCCCGAAGTCGAGAGGCAAACTCATGGCCCCACGACGCTCCTTGGGTTGCGCCAGCTTGTGTGCTCCAGACGCACGCTGCCCGTCTGACGGTAAGCGCACGGTGTGCACCGCCTTGAACCGGTGTCATAAGCTGCGATCATCGCCGTCCAAGATACATGGGTTATCGTGGAGGGCATTTTGCGACGCAAGCACCGCCAGTGGAGCGTTGCCGAGAAGCGCCGGATCGTGG
>JAAERO010000094.1 GCA_024230315.1 Hyphomicrobium sp. | reverse complement strand
CGCACACCCGTTTCGGGCGGTGGCCTCGTGCACCATAGCGACCGTGGCGTGCAGTACGTGTCGATCAAATACACCGAGCGTTTGGCCGAGGCGGGCATCGAGCCGTCGGTCGGCAGCGTCGGTGACAGTTACGACAACGCTCTCGCTGAGACGATCAATGGGCTCTACAAAGCAGAAGTGATCCATCGGCGTGGACCGTGGCGGTCCCTCCAGGCCGTCGAATACGCCACGCTCGAATGGGTCGACTGGTTCAACAACCGCCGGCTACTCGCCTCCATAGGCAACATCCCACCGGCAGAAGCCGAGGCCCACTATTATGCTTGCTTGGGAACCTCTGATCAACTCCCGTTAACCCGAGATGATCTCCAAGAGAACCTTGATTTCAATGCAAAAACATCTTCCGTAGGCTCCGAATTCGCAGTTGTTCAGAGGTTCCCTTGGAGGACCAAGACATCGTAAGCGTGACCCAAACCAAACGGCCTCCGGGAAACCCGGGGCGGTTCAGTTTGTGCAAACGGGAAGCGGGGGAATGGCGCTGCATAAGAGGGCGTCATGCACGTGAGAGAAACGCACCTATGTTTGGGGGAGGAATACTCGCCGCCACATTGCAACGGTTAGTTCTCGTTGTCTGCATCGCCTTTGCCTTCAATGCGTGGGGTTCCGATACAGCGATAGCGGTGTGTATTTATGGATTCGACGCTGATATGAAAATCACATTTGCAACGTCAGACTACCTAGAACCTGATTTTAAGGGCACATTTCGAATAAAAAAAGGAAAAAAGTTATCGGCAAAGACATGGAAGAAGTTCAGTCTCAACGCCAATACGAGTAAAAAAGTTTGCCCGGAGCGTTACTGGATTACCAACCACATCATCGAACTCGACGTATCCGAATTGCCAAAAGGAGGCAAACTCGGAAGAATAGAGTGCAGCGGCACGGGGAGTATGGCGGAGTACACTTACAATTTGAATGAGGGTTACGTTAAGATTCAATCAACCCCTGTTGAGCTTTACTGCACGTTTACCTGGTCAAACACCATATCGGGGACGGTGAAGCTTGCCCTGAGCGTCGCTCCGGAGGCCTACCTCAGAGTCGGCAACGAGCTGACCTATGTCTACGAGGTGACCAACAACGGTTGGTATGATCCAGATCCTGTCGGCAATGTGAGGAACGTCGTCATAACGGGGATCAGGGGAGACACCTGCACCATTGGCAACCTCCCGGGTGGAAAAACAAAACAGTGCACTATTACGTATAGCGTGACGCAAGATGACATCGAGCAGGGGTCAATCACAAATAGGGCGCAGGCGAAAGGAAACTACCCAGACGGCAGTCCATTTATCACGAACGTAGCTTCTGCGACTGCTACCTATATACCCGCCGCCACTGGCTCAGTCCATTTCGTGAATAACATTGAGGGTGGCCCCTCTGGTCAAAAGTTTACGTACACGCTGATAGATGCGGGCGGCAATGACGTCTCTCTTAATCCGAGTGAGTTGGGCGATGGGGAGAAAACAACGGCTGAGGGTGTGCCGACAGGCAGCGCCATCCTCACGGTCACCCCTACCGAGGGCTACGATGGCTGGACGTTATCCGTCTCGGACGGGAGCTGCACCGTCGAGGAGGACGGCACAGTCACAGTTCCGGTCGAAGAGGGCCAGGAGACAGATTGCACGTTCACCAACACACTCGCTAATGGCTCGCTCAAGATTGTTCTTGGCCTTGAGGATGGCTCGCTTGGTGCCAATCAGAGGTTTGGGTTTGGTGAGGGAAATCTTGGTTCATTTGCGTTGCCAAGTGGTGGGAACTACGAGAAGACATTCGATGACCTGACATCAGGTGAGTATACAATTTCTCAAGTCTCTCAGCCCAACAAGGCGTGGTCTTTGGGGTCGATCTCCTGCGATGCGCAAGACTATTCCATCGATGACAATGCGGTCACCGTAAATTTGACCGGTGGCGAAGACGCCACGTGCACTTTTACAGCCCGCTTTGATGCCGTTGATGACGCCATGGCCCAAGAGTCGCTTCGTTTTATCTACCGGCGTGTGGACACTCTGTTATGCCATGGTCCCGTTCGTTCGCGGCTGATGGGCCGCGT
>JAAERO010000093.1 GCA_024230315.1 Hyphomicrobium sp. | reverse complement strand
CACCTGTTATCGAACAAGTCAAACGCAATCTTGACTAAATTCAGAAAATAATCCTTTTTGTCTCTCAGGCCCTCAGAGGCTCCCTAACGCACGCAAGGGGTACCCCTGTATGATTTGACCTGTTTGCGATCCAATCGCGTTAGGGAGGCTGCTAGGGGCCTTAAACGAGACATCACGCATCACTCGGGTCGGCAGGTTGGCTTCTCCGGCTTTTCTATGTCCCACTGCTCCCACTCCGGCAGGCACATGTGCCCGGCGTGTCTGGGATGCTTCTGGTCGAATCGCTGGGAAGCGTGGCGACCGCATTTGCACCTAGTTTCGGAAGGCTTTCCTCGTTTTTTGCATGACCTGATCGTCACAAGTTCGATGGTGCGTTGGATAAAATGCTGCTCGCACTCGAAGCAGTACCAGCGTGCGTACTCAAGTTGCGGCTTTATGACGCCTGACCTGACCACCCGGTCACCGTAGTGATCCCAGAGGGCCTGCCGCTGCTTCAGGTCTCGATTTTTGTCTCGTCGTTTTGAACTCATTTTGGGTCTCGTCTGGTTTGGCACAATGACCTCTTTCGTGTTGTCTTCCCTGTCTATTTTTTATAGACAGGGAGAAGACAAGACGATAAGGTCGTTTTGAGGGAAGATAAAAAGTTACTTGGAGGTGTACCTAAGAGCGTTAGATCCGGCAGCCTTTGGTAGTTCTTTCAGGATGCCATCTGCGGACATTTGCTTCAGGTGTTTTTTGAAGGTAATAACCTTGCCCCAAGTGCCCAGTTTGCAAGCCTCGTACATCTCGACAGAGTTTGGTTGCTTGCCGTTCTCCTCCTCGTACTGTGCCACCCAAGCGGCAATTTGCTCATACTTCCCTGCGACTTCGTCCTTCTTTTCGGAGTTCATTTTGGAGCGAGCATTCTCGAAACTCTTGACAGTTGGGTCCATATCTGGCTTGTGAATCCACAGAGGGAACTGGAACTCAGCGGTCACTGGAGCAGGGCTAAGTCCTGATCTGGTAACGGCTTCGATCACAACGTGTTTCTCCTCCAAGTGTTCTCGGATGACCATGTGAGTGTCAGCAGCACGCGAGATTGCACCGGCACCGGCACCAACGTCAGTCACACCCTTGTCGCCTTGGTTTCCCTTGGAACTGTGGTGAATGTTGATGATGGATGCCTCGTTCTTGCTCGCAAGCCCGTCTAGTTTGTTGTAAATCTGGGTCATGCTTGCGTTGTCGTTCTCGCTCATGCCCTTGGGCAAAATGCGGTAAAAAGCGTCGATCACAATGATGTCATACTGGCTGCCACCACACTCATCCAGTTTGGAGTCTAGGGCGTCAATATCCACCATAGAGCCTCTGAGGAAGGTGAAGTT
>JAAERO010000092.1 GCA_024230315.1 Hyphomicrobium sp. | reverse complement strand
TTGGCGTCAGCATTCACATGGTTCTTGTAGCCGTAGAAGCTCTTGCCGTGCTTCTTGGTCCAGCGCGCGTCTTTATCCTTTTGGCTGTTCTTGGCGGGCTCGTCTTCCCAGCCTTCGGGCATCTTGCCGGCTTTGATGGTCTCGTTCTCATCACGCGTATTACGCTGCTTGGACACCGACACGACCGTCGCATCGATCATCTGCGCGCCGCGCGCGATGTAGCCCTTGGCTCCCAGGTGCCGGTCGAAGCGCTCAAACAGTTTCTCGATCAGGCCGGCTGAGGCAAGCTTCTCGCGGAAGAGCCACAGCGTCGTGGCGTCGGGGATGCGGCCCTCCAAACCCTTGCCGATGAAGCCGCCATGGACTAGCATGCCGCCTGGACTACTCCGTGGGGGCCGGTCAGTGAGCGGCTAACCTATCATTATACAAACGAGGAGGACGGCAAGACTTTAGGGCACCTCGAAAAATAACCCATACTCCGATTTATGCGAGTCTGATGCCTGACAGATTGATTC
>JAAERO010000091.1 GCA_024230315.1 Hyphomicrobium sp. | reverse complement strand
TGGTTTGAACGGCGTCAAAGATGAGGTGTTGCTCACCGCGTTGGCGCAGAACCTGCAAGCGGCTTGCCAAGTTCGCCTGGCCGACACCGACACCTCAGATGGTGGCCTAAGTCGCGGGGCCGAGAAGCCGACTGTAAAGCTAGATGGATCAAGGCTCTTCAATTCAAATGGCAAGCCCTAAACGTATCCAGCAACGATTTTTACAACAGTATCGGGGGTAAAGCGGACACTGCGAGGGTCCGGGCGCCGTTCATGTCCGCTAAGTGCCGATAGTGGACATCAGGAAGCTCGAAAGGCGTGTGTGTTCCGGTCGGAGATGCGAACATTAGCGATGATCTAGGAAAGCAGCACGGGCCCGATGTACCGCCTCGGGGCTCTTGTCGGTGACATAGAAGTCGCCGAGGACGAGTACGTCCATTTCGGTTCGCAGGTAGCAGGAGATGGCATCCTCCGGCCGATTCACGATGGGCTCCTGCCGATTGAAGCTGGTGTTGAGGATGACGGGGATTCCGGTGAGCTTAGCGTATTCTTCGATGACCGCGTAGTAACGCGGGTTGTTGGTCCGGTCGACAGTCTGGAGGCGCCCTGTGCCATCAACATGAACAGCGGCAGGAATGAGGTCGACCTTGTCGGCGCGTACCTTCGGCGCCATCGTCATGAAGGGGTCCGGCTGCTCCAGTTCGAAGAATTCGGAAACATGCTCAACAAGGACTGCCGGAGCGAAAGGCCGGAACGGCTCGCGGTGCTTGACACGCGCATTGATCAAGTCCTTCATTTTTTCGCTCCGCGCATCTGAAAGGATGGAGCGATTGCCGAGCGCGCGCGGGCCTATCTCGGCGCGATCTTGAAACCAGCCGACAATCTTGCTTTGCGATAGATCTTTCGCGGTTTGCGAAAAAAGTTCCGGCCCCTGCATCCGCTTGTAGGAGAGCCCGGCGGCGTCGAGCGCGCGCGTGATCTCGGCGTCTGTATATCCCTTGCCATAGAAAGGATGCGTCATCACCAGCCGGCGCTCGTTACCGAGCGTGTGGTGATAATGATAGAGCGTGCTGCCGAGTATGACGCCGCTGTCGGATGCGATGGGTGGCACCCAAATGGCCTCATAGTCAGTGTCGCGCAAGACGCGCGCGTTCGCCACGCAATTGAGAGCGACGCCGCCGGCCAAGACGAGATTGCGCGAGGGATGGCGGTGCGAAAGCTCGTGCACCATATGGAGGATCGCTTCTTCGACGGTGTGTTGAAGCGCGTAGGCGAGATCGTAGTGGTGGTCTGTCAAGGGCTCGCTGGGGTGGCGAGCCGGACCGAAGACCTCGTAGAACTTACTCTTGAACGGCTTGATGAGCCCGTGCGTGTCGTAGCTCACGTAATCGCGGTTGATGGCGATGCGCCCTTCAGGCTTCAGAGGGATGAGTTCCTTGAATTTTGACGCGTAAGTCGGCCCACCGAGAGCCGCAAGCGCCATGACCGTTCCTTCCTGAAAGACCTTGAAGCCCAGATGCTCGGTCACGCACGTGTAGAGCATGCCGAGGCTGTCGAAGAAGTCATCATGCCAGAGACGGTCAATGCGATTGGCAACGCCGATGTTCGCGCTCGTCGCCGTGTCGTCGCCGTAGCCATCCATGACGAGGACCATTGCCTCCTCGAAGGGAGATACGAAGAACACGGCGGCGTGGGCATCGTGATGCGGGACCTGAACGATCTCTGGCAGGTTTGCGTAGCCGAAGCTCTTATAAAGGCCCACCCGGATCCATCCCGGTTGATTGACAATGAGCGTCGCCTGGGTCTTGCGCGCGGCGGGCCTAAGGAGATTGAGGCTCTCCGGCAGCTTGCTCATCACCGAACGAAAGAACGACCGCCGCAGACGCTTCATGTCCCACGGCGCCGTAATCACGTCGACATCGCGAAGATCGAGGCCCTGGCCATTGACGGCAGCATTCAAAGCCGCGTTCGGAAACTTCAAGGTGTGCTTTTCGCGGTTGAACCTCTCTTCCTCATAAACGAACACGGGAACACCGTTGCTGAGTAAGGCGATGCCTGAATCGTGAGTTTTCGTGGAGATACCAAGAACGTTCAACTTTCCCCCTAAATAATGGAATTCCGCAGATTGGATACTATAGGCAGCCGTCATCGACGAAGAAATTGCCAAACACGCGCGAGTGCAGACTCATTGCCGCAGCGCGGCAACGATGGCCAGCTTGCAAGCTTAGTTCGGGTGCATTTCTCAATCCGGCGCCCTAATGTCCGCTTTACCCCCAAGAGCGGACATTTGGCCGGACCCGAGGAATGTCCGCTAAGTGCCAATAGCGGACATTGGCGGCCAAATGGTTCTAGGAAACAATCAATTCAACGGCACATTGACCCACAGTGAGCCGCCGTAGGATTGAAAGTCACCCCCACCAAGTCCGTCATAGTTGCAGCAGCGCGCACACCCAAACCCGATGGTGTGCTGATCTGAAGACCACCTTCCACCTTGGCCCGGCTCTCATCGGTCTGCTGCAGGACGTCATCGATCACAAGGGCATCGCTGTCAAAGTTCCAGATGCCGGTGATCCCAACCATCGGTTCAATGGTTGTGCCGTTGCGCATCTGTATCGGATAGGCCAGCTCCGCCCCGCCCGTGAGGCGGCCAATGTTGGCAGACGCCCCCTTCTCCGTCTGGCCTAAGCTGTTGGTGTAGGTGCTATAGGACTCATAACCATACGCCAAGCCAAGCTCCGGGGAGAGACGAAAGACGCCATACGTGTGCAGCCCTGTTAGTGTGGCTGTGGCCAACC
>JAAERO010000090.1 GCA_024230315.1 Hyphomicrobium sp. | reverse complement strand
GGATTGTTGGAACCCGCATGGAAGTACGCGGGCGCGAAAAGCTGCCGAAGGTTCCCTATCTCGTCGCCTCAAAGCACCAATCGGCCTGGGATACGTTTGCGCTGATCCCGATCTTTTCCGACCCCGCCCTGGTGATGAAGGCGGAGCTCACGCACATTCCGTTCTACGGCTGGTTCTCGCGCAAGTTTGAGCACGTGTTCGTGCAGCGCGCACGCGGCCCGGCGGCGTTGCGCAAACTCGTGAGCGACGCCAAAGAGCGGGCGGCGGCCGGCCGCGAAATCCTTATTTTCCCTGAAGGCACGCGGCGCTCACCGGGCAGCGACCCCGACTACAAATCAGGCGCCGTTGCGCTTTATGAAGGGCTGGGCCTGCCCTGCGTTCCGATGGCGCTCAACTCAGGTCTCTATTGGCCACGGCGTACTCTCCAGCGGTATCCCGGCACGATTATTGTAGAAATCTTGGATGCTATCCCCGCAGGGCTGCCACGGGCAGAATTTCGCGTGCTAATGCAGCAGCGCATCGAGGTCGCCTCTAATCGTCTGATTATAGAAGCCGCACAGACACGCGATCCGCCGCCCATCCCGACAGGTATGACGGCACCCGCCACGAGTGCAGCACCTGCAAACGTGAAAACGCCCTAGCTCATTGGCCAGGGCGTCATCTGCTGCACCTCAGTTGTTGCGTAACGCCGCGAATCAGCGTCCATCCCCGGTCAGCTTCATCTTGCAGGGAGCGGCCGACACCTCGCAGCGATAAAGAACTTTGCCGATAACCTCGCTGATGGAAGACCGTGAGCATCCCTGCATCACTTCCGTAGCATTGGCCCAGTCGCTAAACTTCTCGCCGGAATCGAATCTGACAATCTCGCGCCAAGCCTTGATGGCCGACTGCTTAGCTCCACTCGCGCCAACCCATTGAGATCCTACGGCCCTGACACGAGACAAACAGCTCAGCTGTTGGCGCTTGCTGTATGCCATGACCCGCGTGGCTTCGTGGGTGTCTGCCTTCTTCTTGTAGGCAACCCGGCGCACTTTCTTCACCCGGCGCTTGACCTGGTAGCCGTTGCTACCACTCTGCACCTCCCACACCCATTTGTATTCGGCGGCCTGCGCCCGGCCCACCAACAGGGTCGACAGCATGAGCGAAACGACGATGATGACCCAGACTGTGAGCTTGGGATGCTGTGCAATCTGGTTGATCATCGTCATCCATCCTCAAAGTGGCGTTGCTGGTTTTTAGGTGTCGGTTACGCGTTACATCCTCGTATTTGGTTGAGCCCCGGCTTAAACGCCGGGGCTCATAAAACATGCAGAAGGTGGTTCGGCTGACTCCGCCAGGACCAGGAGACAAGGTGGACGCTATGCTGATTCTGCAGCACCCACCAAGCTTCACTCCGAATACGGATGAGGGCACCTCGAAAAATAACCCATACTCCGATTTATGCGAGTCTGATGCCTGACAGATTGATTCGGGCGGGGCACGATGGCGCAGATTGGGTTTTTCGATTCGGACAGGCGGCTTGAGCTGCTGTCGAAGAAAGGTGATCGGCTTGAGGCGATCGACAAGCTTGTTAGGTGGGAGAGCTTTCGCGCCGACATCGAGGCCGTTGTTATGACGCCGGACGACGCAAAAAAGTCCAACGCCGGCCGCAAGCCCATCGACGCCATT
>JAAERO010000089.1 GCA_024230315.1 Hyphomicrobium sp. | reverse complement strand
GCGCTTCTTGAACGCCACACTCCATCGACGACGTGGGGTCCTTGATCTTGATGCCATGAGGTAAGTGTCCGCTTAAAGCCAAGTGGACACTATGATTGCGTTCGCAGGGCTATGTAAGGCGCCGTTGGCCGGACGCTTACCCTACAAGATCACGGAGTTGGTTCCCAAGGGCTATATACTCAAGGATGCTCAATGCACCGGGGGTACCTTTAAAACCATAGACAATGGTGTTGATGTTGAGGTTGATGCTGGCGCCGACGTTGTGTGCACGTTTTCTGCGATAAGGGCTCACGATACGGCGATGGCGGAAGAGACGCGTCGTTTTGTTTATCGGCGTGTGGACAATCTTTTAAGCCATGGTCCTGATCGTGCGCGGCTGTTGCGCCGTTTGCAAACACCAGGTCCAGGGGGCTCACAGGGCGGGCTCAAGTTGTCTGGCTCCAAACCTGATGGTTCAGGACCAGCAAGCAGTGGGGAGGCAAGACCACTCAGTTCTGCGCGTTCGCCCAACAGTGAGGCCACGTTGTCGGCCACTGGTGGGTCTGGCCGATCCCTATCATATAGTTCTGCTGGCGGTATGGACCAGAGCGGTGTGATGTCACTTGGTGGCACGCGCGCGCACAACGGCGACGGCACGGTCGCGGAAGACGGTGTGCCCTGGGTCGAGGCCTTCCCCTCAAGTGCCCAAATGCGCCAAGACGCGTTTG
>JAAERO010000088.1 GCA_024230315.1 Hyphomicrobium sp. | reverse complement strand
TTGAGCCGGGACGCATCGGATTTTGCTTCACCCGTTGGGTGCACCATTATGACCCCGCATCTATTCGCCTAAGATGCTGATGATAATATCTGAATCGGTAAGTTGGGCCTCTCTCTAACCGACTTATCTGGGCAATGCGGGGTAAGAGCTATGTTGACCAATCTACGTGTTCACACGACGATCCCCGCGGCCGACATGGATAGGGCGATGCGCTGGTACGAGGAGAAGCTAAACTTCAAGCCGCTTTGGAAGCGACCCGCAGGCACGATGTACCAAGCCGGGGACGGTACCCGCTTCCAGCTCTATCCAACACCGAATGCCGGTCAAGCGCCTCAAACCGTCATGGGCCTGTCGACAAGTCAGATCGATGCGGATGTGCGCGAGCTCAAGGCGCGTGGCGTCGTGTTTGAAGAATATGACCTTGCGCACATGAAAACAGTCGACTCCATTGCCACGGTTGAGAATGTGCGCGCCGCCTGGTTTCGGGACTCGGAAGGAAACATACTAGGCCTTGCCCAGTTCACCGACTAGAGCAAGATCGTTCTTGATGGAATCACTCACCAAGCCCAGGAGGTCTCCAACAAGAACGTGAATCTTACTCTAAATCAAAAGTGTAGAGACTGATTCACGTTTCACTTGGACGCGACCCAAGCGTTTCCAAGTAAAACGATCAGGCTCTAGCACTCGCCAAACTTGGGCAATCGAAATCCCCGATCTGGCCGTTGCTAATGTGTACGCTGCACACAAAAAGCAATCACGTCTTGCATCGCAGTCTTTTCTTCGCAGTCATGGAAGATTGCCAGTGCGTCGCGCGCGACTGCCCCATATGAGTGCGCCCGCTCCAGCGTCGCGTCCACCGCCTTGTGCTTCTTCATCAAGGCGATGGCATGTTCTAGGTCCCCGTCCTTAACGTCGCCGTCAACTATGGTCCGGGTCCAGAAGCTGCGCTCACTTTCGCTGCCGCGCCGGAATGACAAGATTACAGGCAGCGTAATCTTGCCTTCGCGGAAGTCATCACCAATCGCCTTGCCAAGATGCGCACTGTCGCCTGAGTAGTCCAGCGCATCGTCGACGAGCTGGAAGGCGAGCCCCAAGTTCCTCCCGTAAGATTTCAATGCCGCCTGCTCGTCTGCGGGCCGTTCGGCGATCGCCCCGCCCACTTCGGTTGCGGCTAAGAAGAGGGCGGCCGTTTTCGCATTTATGATTGCGAGGTAATCGTCTTCGGTCGTCGTCATATTCTTGGCGGCGGCGAGCTGCATGACTTCACCTTCGGCAATGACCGCGGCCGCATTCGACATAATCTTGAGAACGGGTATCGAACCCACCTCGACCAACATGAGAAACGCCTGGCCGAGCAGGAAGTCGCCGACCAACACACTGGCCTGGTTGCCCCAGATGATGCGTGCCGTTTGCTTACCGCGGCGCAGATCACTGTCATCGACAACGTCATCGTGCAGCAGCGTCGCCGTGTGCATGAACTCCACGGCGGATGCAACGCGAATGTGCCCACTGCCGCGGTAATTGCATAGCTTAGACGCTGCGATCGTTAGCATAGGGCGCAGACGCTTGCCGCCGGAATCGATGAGGTGGTGGGCGAGCTCGGGGATAAGTTCCACGTCGGAGATCGCCTTGTCGAGAATGATGCGATTGATCGCGCTCATGTCCTCGGTGACGAGGTCCAAAAGCGGCTTCAGGCTTTCCGGCGGCTTTCGTGGCCCTTCAAAAGGTATTACCTGACCCAAGTCGTACTCCCTCCGCTGGCTTCGCGATGGTGCTATAGTATTACAGGCAGCATGAAGTGTAAGCACAGATTAGGGTGCGCGCGCGAGAACTTTCGGACAGTGGGCCATGCGAGACCTCATGAGAACCAACGATCCCGTGCTCCTCAACTTCGTGCAAACTCTGCTTCGCGAAGCAGGGATCGAGGCCGTCATCTTTGATGGCAATATGAGCGCCCTGCAAGGGACGCTCGGCGCGATACTTCAGCGAATCGCTGTCCCTGAAGACCGCTGGGCCGAAGCGTGCCGCATACTAAGAGAAGCGGATCTGAAGGAGTGGATTTTAGAGTGACTGCTCATTCCGCCGCGAGCCTTGAGAATGCAGCGCTTTCGGACGATGCATTCCTCGGCGGCGAGCTGCAAATTCTTCAACCAGAATCCGGTTACCGCGCCGGTCTCGACGCAGTGATGTTGGCAGCTGCGGTACCGACCGGCTGTGCGCGCGTTCTCGATGTTGGCGCCGGCGTCGGCACCGCGGGGCTATGCCTTGCCCAGCGAGATCCCAAAGTGAATCTCACTCTCTTGGAAAAAGAGGCGGCGCTTTCGCGTATTGCAGCAGAGAACGTGGGGCGCAACGGCTTCGCGGATCGTGCGCGTGTCGTGGAGGGTGATGTCGGCTTGGCCCAAGCTGAGCTGGAGGCAGCGGGGCTTGAGGCCGAGAGCTTCGACCATGTGATGGCGAACCCGCCCTTTCACGCCCTGGAAAAGGGCACGCTGGCACCCGATCAATTGAAAGCGGCCGCGCATGCCATGCCGAGCGATAGCCTGGATCGTTGGGCACGCTTTATGGCGCGCATGGTGCAGCCGGGCGGCGGCGTCACGCTTATTCATAAATCAGCAGCGCTGACGCTCCTGCTTGCCGCGTTGGATGGCCGTTTCGGCGCGCTCAAGATCTTGGCGCTGCATCCGCGCCAAGGCGCCCAGGCCCATCGTGTTATTGTTCAAGGCATAAAGGACAGTCGCGCCGCGCCCGTCCTGCTACCGGGCTTCGTGCTGCATGGGGCGGGCAATGCCTTCACCGACGACGCCCAGGCGATCCTGCGGCATGGTGCTGGGCTGTCAATGACACCTGCGGTCTAGCCGTCGCGGGCCGCATGACCTAAATGTCTCCACTCAGCCCTTTCATCACACTTCACGAGCGAGGTTAGCGTGCATGTGGCCTTTTAAAAGTGGTCCCGTCGTTCCAGTGCTGCGTTTTTCGGGTCCTATCGGCATGGCGATGCCGCTGCGTCCAGGCCTCTCGATCGGCGTCTGCGCCGGGGCGATCGAAAAGGCGTTCAAAATGTCGAAGACGCCGTCTGTCGCCGTGATCGTCAATTCGCCCGGCGGCTCGCCGGTCCAATCGAGTCTCATTTTTCGCCGTATTCGCCAGCTCGCCGAGGAAAATGAGAAGACCGTCTACGTTTTTTGCGAGGATGTGGCCGCGTCAGGCGGCTACTATTTGGCGGTGGCGGGCGATGAAATCTACGCAGATCCTTCCTCGATCATTGGCTCGATCGGGGTGATCTTCGCCGGTTTCGGCTTCGATAAAGCGATCGAAAAGCTGGGAATCTCCCGGCGCGTCTATACCGCAGGTGAGAACAAGTGCGCGCTCGATGCATTCCTGCCCGAAAAGCCGCACGACGTTGAGCGCATCAAGGAGCTGCAGCGTGATGTGCATGACATCTTCATCGGCGTCGTCAAGGAGCGCCGCGCTGGCCGGCTTAAGGGTAGCGAACAGGAGCTCTTCTCCGGCGCGTTCTGGTCAGGGCCCAAGGCCCTTGAGATTGGCCTTATCGACGGCGTCGCTGACATCCGATCAAAAATGCGCGAGCTGCATGGCGACGATGTGCGGCTGAAAGTCGTTCCGCTTGGCCGTACAGACTTGCTTTCGAGGCTAAGACGTCCACTCGGGGCGTCCCAAGGTTACGAGGATTTAACCGGCCGACGGCTTGCCCTGGCCGAAGATCTGATATCGGCTGTCGAGGCTAGGGCGCTATGGTCCAGGTTTGGATTATGAAGGGGCGCTTCAGAAAGGAGTGTCGGTCATGCCGCAAGCTCTTACCGCACTGCTCGTCGGAACCGGACTAGTTGCCGGCGTCCGCTGGCTTGCCAAGGAAATCACGCGCGTCGCGGAAGCGACACGCCTCGCGCATGACGAGCTGAGCCGGGAAGAGAAGGGTGCCAGCATTCCCGTTAAGGATCTCGGCACACTCGTGTGGGATCCAAAAGCGGGTGCCTACCGGCCAAGCCGTCCGCCTCAGGGCTAGAGCCTGATCGTTTTACTTGGAAACGCTTGGGTCGCGTCCAAGTGAAACGTAAGGGCACCTCGAAAAATATCGCATTCGCCGATTTATGCGAGTCTGATGCCTGACAGATTGATTCGGGCGGGGCACGATGGCGCAGATTGGGTTTTTCGATTCCGACAGGCGGCTTGAGCTTCTGTCGAAGAAAGGTGATCGGCTTGAGGCTATCGACAAGCTCGTGTGTTGGGAGAGCTTTCGCGCCGACATCGAGGCCGTTGTTATGACGCCTGACGACACAAAAAAGTCCAACGCCGGCCGCAAGCCCATCGACGCCATTGTTCTGTTCCGCATGCTCGTCGTGCAGACGCTGTACAATCTCTCCGACGAGGAAACCGAATTCCAGATCAACGACAGCATGACCTTCATGCGCTTCATCGGCAAGGGTTTGGAGGGCCGCATCCCCGACGCCACAACGCTGTGGCTCTTCCGCGAGAAGCTTGCCTCAGCCGGCCTGATCGAGAAACTGCTCGAGCGCTTCGACCAGCACCTGGAAG
>JAAERO010000087.1 GCA_024230315.1 Hyphomicrobium sp. | reverse complement strand
TGGCCGCCTTGTCGCGCGATGTCTCGAAAACATGGTGGCAAGACAACCACTCACGATGCGTCGCCTCATTCAAGACACCCACGAATGCCGGGCATTCGAAGGTGTCTCCTATTGAACCGGACTAAAGCGGAGAGGTATGCGCCCAGCAGGTGCAATTAAAAATTGCGGACAAATAGTGCGAAAACCGGCATTGCGACTTTCATGAAGTGCAATAGAATGATCGCGAGCTACTGTCTACGAACAGCAGCCGAATTAAACCGATACGAGTCTGCGGAACGTTCCAAAGGAGCAGGCGCTGGAACCGGCAGGCTTTCACATTCTTTTTTGCCCACTGCATTTTGCACCGCAACGTGAACCATCACCCCTATCAAACACGTCGCTCAACCATCAGCTTCTTGAGCTCTGCGATGGCTTTGGCCGGGTTCAAGCCCTTCGGACACGCCTTGGTGCAGTTCAAAATGGTGTGGCAGCGATAGAGGCGGAACGGGTCCTCAAGGGTGTCGAGGCGCTCGCCAGTGGCCTCGTCTCGCGAGTCGTTCACCCAGCGATAGGCCTGCAATAATGCGGCAGGGCCCAGGTACCGATCCGAATTCCACCAATAACTTGGGCACGAGGTCGAACAGCACGCGCACAGGATGCACTCGTAAAGCCCGTCGAGCTTCTGGCGATCCTCGTGGCTCTGCTTCCACTCCTTGGGTGGCGCGGGCGTATCGGTCTTAAGCCACGGTTCAATCAGTTGGTGCTGTGCGTAGAAGTTGGTCATATCAGGGACGAGATCCTTGACGACTTGCATGTGCGGCAGCGGGTAGATTTTTACGGGCCCCTTGATGTCATCGTAGCCCTTGACGCAGGCAAGCGTATTGGTGCCATCAATGTTCATCGAGCATGAGCCGCAAATGGCCTCGCGGCAGGAGCGGCGGAAGGTAAGCGTCGCATCGATCTCGTTTTTGATCCTGATGAGCACGTCGAGAACCATGGGGCCGCAGTTGCCACAATCCACCCAATAGGTGTCAACGCGTGGGTTGACAGCATCGTCAGGATTCCAGCGATAGATTCGAAACTCCATCCAGTCGCCCTCAGAGCCCGGTGAATTCCACGTCTTTCCGGTCTCGACTTTGGAGTTATTGGGAAGTGTTAGCTGAACCATGACCCGTGGCTTTCCTCTGCTGGCTGCGGGCGAATACACCTATCCACATGCGGCTGTCAACGCCCGCAAGGCCCTGCGAATTGCTGTTCTTCGGCGCTCGCCTATGTCCTTACCCCCACACGATGCTTCTTCAGCTCACGCACCAGCTCAGTGAGCCTTGTCGCCACATCGGCGCCCGTCTCAACCGAGGCCTTTAAGGTCGCGCGCGCTTGAATGACCTTGTTCAATCGCTCCTGCTGCTCTCCGAAACCAAAAAACAGCGTTTCAGGTGCATCGACCTCCCCATCCTCCACCGCCGACATCACGTCGACAGCATTTTGCGATGCGAGCACCAGCATGGAGGCAACATCGTTGACAAGTAGCTGGAACAGCCGGGCGGCATCCGTTCCAACGCGCGGCCCATGCACGCCGAACTTCAAGGGCGAGGAGGCGGACGCGCCCTCACCTGCGAACAGCTTCGGATTGCGTAGAAAACGGCGAAATATTTCCTGCAGTCCAAGACAGCACGTTTCCAGGTCGCGCAGCGCTACTGAAGCTTTGCGCTTCGCTTTGGCGCGGTCCGGCGTTTTTTCCTGAGCCGACCAGTTGATGGTGGCGATCGATGCGATGGCGCCAAGAGCTGCCAGTGCCGGCAATACAACAGTGAACGGATCGGGCGCCATGCGCGTTTCACCCTCGCTCTCAAATAGAGCGCCAGGTTTGTTGTTCTGGTTCTTTCCGGGTTTGCTCTGCTGCCGTGAAAATCGCCCTCGCATACTTACATGCCCCGTTCATCGACCTCGTTGCGCCTCATGCGCCCTTGCTGGAAACAACGCAAGGGGGCGGGCCGCGCACGCTCCAGCTGAAGCGTGCCCATATCCCGCGCCACAGCCTCCGCCTCCAAGAGCCCCAACTCACGATCGCACCCCGTTTTCGAGGCGTTATGCGACGAGCCTAGGCATGAACGAGAAATGAGGCCAAGAGTCTTGGGATTGCACAGGACAGTGGTTGCAGGCGAGTTAGGTTGCAGTTGCGGCACGATCAGCCAATGCTGGCGTTCTCATGACACTCAAAATGTGTGAGCCACATGCCCCTTCCTAAGACACCAGCACTAACCACCGACTGCTTTGTATTTAACGCGCAAGGCCGCGTGCTGCTCATCCGCCGCAAGAATCCGCCCTTTAAAGGCCAATACGCACTGCCCGGCGGCTTCGTTGATGTCGGTGAGACAGCTACGGACGCTTGCCGCCGCGAACTCAAAGAAGAGACAGGGATCGCAGCTAAGGCCCTAACCCTGGTCGGTGTCTACTCTGATCCTAATCGCGACCCGCGTGGCCACACGTGCTCGGTGGCGCTCCTAGCTCGCATCGACCACGCCGAGCCAACGGCTGGCGACGACGCGGCGGCAACCGAATGGGTTGCGGATTGGCGATCCGTTACGCTGGCCTTCGACCACGCGCAGATTTTGACCGACGCAGAGCGCACGCTAGCGGGGATGTAAGACGCTACGGTATGAAAATTTGCGGCACACCGGCATCGAGGCAGGTCTGCTGCACGCGAATGTCGCTATACATGTACTGACAAAGGTTCTTCTTGTAGTTCGGATTGTTGCGGATCTTGGCCGCCGACGCATTAAACCCTGACTCGCGTGCGACCTCTGCCAAGTACTTATCCTGACAATAGGGCGTGGCAACCCACTGGCCGCTCACGAGCTGACTTCCGCGGTTGCATTTAATGGCCGCGCTTGCCGGAGCTGCGAATACGGCGACAGTAAAGACGGCTGCGCAGCTTAAGCGCAGAGCAGCGGACATAGTCATGGGAACGTCCTCCAGTGTTCGGCCCCCACGGTCTAATGCGAGCCTATTCAGTCTATAATGTTATGCTTGGGTTGCCTCAGCACAAGGCCATGAGCGCGCGTGTAAAAGCCGGAGCAATACTGCGTCATTGAAGCGGCCGATATGTTTGGTTGCGCCGGACTAAAAGTGCGGCAGATAGAGCCCTTGTGCCTGCGTTAGCGGCGGGGGCTGGGGGATGAAGACAGTGGAGCTCTATGGGCG
>JAAERO010000086.1 GCA_024230315.1 Hyphomicrobium sp. | reverse complement strand
CGAAATCTTCGCCGAAAGCTATGGCCTGGCGCCGCAGGACTACGGGGCCGAATTCAGTAACGGTCGCGAACGCTTCCGCATCACCGGTATCGATCCCAAGCGTCCCAAATATCCTATCTCCGTGGAACGCCTGCCCGACCGACAAAACTTCAAGTTCACCGCAGAGAACGTGACCCTGCTCCTCAAGGCGAAAATAGGCCAATAACGTTCTTTGTTCGTTCTTTCAAATGGCCATATATGCAGCTTCGGTCCAGTTAGCCCTTGTAGGAACGGGCAATGTCCATGAGCGTCTCGCCCGCGGTGCGACGTGACAGCGCCTCGTGCTTTTGTTGCGGCGTCAGCTTGGGTTTGCGTCCGAGCTTAACCCCGCGCGCTTTGGCACGTTGGCGACCTTCTGCGGTGCGCGTGCGGATCAGATCGCGCTCGACATCGGCCAAGCCCCCCAAGACTGCGATCATCAGACGACCGTCTTGCCATACGCCCCACGACCGCGCTTGCCCTTCACACGCCGTGCGCCAAAGAAGCTCTCATCGACTTCGACGACGCCGAAGAGTGGGCGCTGTGCCTCACAGGCTGTGAAAATACGCTCCCGCAGTCCACGATAGATGCGGTTGACTGTGTTGCGATTTACACGGCAAATCTGGGCCGCTTGCAGCGCCGTCAGATCAGCGGCAAAGCTTTTCACAACGGCACGAATTGCGTCTTCAGAAAGTTTCGAACTTTTCGAGTACCTATTCTTCCATACCATACATAGCCTTATGCCTCTCTAAGACAGACTCTGCTAGGCAAGACCCCATGGTAGATATCCCACAAAACCCTCCCAAATATCGAAAGGGCCAAATGGCCGGTTTTTACGCCGCCCGCGACTGCACAATACCGCCGCTACCGTGACCGAGTATTGCACCGCCGTTCACACGGTCACTGCAATTCTTGTTTCAGCGTAAAGACTATCATGTTCTTGAGTACATTGGGCTCTGTTTCATATGTCTTTGATCCAAGATACTGCACGTTTGTAATACCAAACTGCTCCATGTCTTCTAAAGAAAAAGTCCACCCCTTTTTTCCGCTGTTTTCAAAGTTTTTTCGATGTTCAGGCAGATCGCCATAAATGGTAAATGTATTCTCCAGACCCAACTTTTCAAAAAACCGGTCCTCATCATCCAAAGATTTTTTTAGCCCATCAATGCTTAGACGCCATCCGTGCTCTACTAACTTTTTCAGTTCTTCCGTGCCTGCCAATTCTGGTCGGCTTAACACATTTTGAGAACGCAATCTTTCTTTCATCTTAGCTTCCATGCTTTTGGAAATGGGGTCCTCCCCCATTATTCGCCATTGAGCCTCACTCCCGTGCCATCCAACAAATGCACCTTGTCGGATTACTTTTTTCCTGCCCGCTGGGAACACATAATTTGCACATGAAGAAAAGCAGCCCCCTTCCACCTCCACAATCAGGTTTTGCTCAAATACCCAAGACCCGAGCTTTCTTCCATATTGAGTATCACCTCCACCTGAATTGATGACGATCTTACGGACATCAGTTATTGCACCGTTGGCAATTGCATATTTAAATGCTTTCCAACTCGCTTGAGAAACATCTCCACGATAGAAAATCGTATTGTTTTCTATTCTGACTTTTGCAGGTGTATCACTGCTGATGCTGACTTCTTCTGCGTTTAATGAACAGACCTGTAGCATATAAAACACGCCCGCCAGCCCCACCATAGCAAGATTGCTCATGCATACCTCTCCGCTTTAGTCCGGTTCAATAGGAGACACCTTCGAATGCCTGGCATTCGTGGGTGTCTTGAATGAGGCGACGCATCGTGAGTGGTTGTCTTGCCACCATGTTTTCGAGACATCGCGCGACAAGGCGGCCAACGCCTTTGGTTTTGCGGCGATTGTGGCGAAAGGCGTGTTCGTCGAGGTAGGACT
>JAAERO010000085.1 GCA_024230315.1 Hyphomicrobium sp. | reverse complement strand
AACCTGAAGTTCCTGATTCGCCTGATGTACCGCTTGAACCATTTTCTCCAGAAGTACCTGAAGTTCCGGTTGAACCTGAAGTATTAGATTCACCTGAAGTACCTGCTGAACCTGATTCACCTGATGTACCATTTGAGCCATTTGAGCCTGATTCTCCTGAAGTTCCACTTGAGCCGTTTGTTCCTGATTCACCTGATGTTCCTGAAGAACCATTTGAACCTGATTCACCTGAAGTTCCTGCTGAGCCTGATGTGCCTGATTCGCCTGATGTACCGCTTGAACCATTTGAACCTGATTCACCTGAAGTTCCTGAAGAACCATTTGAACCTGAAGTTCCTGATTCACCAGATGTACCACTTGAACCATTTTCTCCTGATGTACCTGAAGTACCCGATGAACCTGATGTATTAGTTTTACCTGATGTTCGTGAAGAACCATTTGAACCTGTTTCACCCGAAGCTCCTGTTGAGCCTGATGTGCCTGATTCGCCCGAAGTACCATTTGAACCATTTGAACCTGATTCGCCTGAAGTTCCTGAAGAACCATTTGAACCTGAAGTTCCTGATTCACCAGATGTACCACTTGAACCACTTTCTCCTGATGTACCTGAAGTACCCGATGAACCTGATGTATTAGATTCACCTGATGTTCCTGAAGAACCATTTGAACCTGATTCACCTGAAGTTCCTGCTGAGCCTGATGTGCCTGATTCGCCCGAAGTACCATTTGAACCATTTGAACCTGATTCTCCTGAAGTTCCACTTGAACCATTTGTTCCTGATTCGCCTGAAGTACCGCTTGAACCATTTGTTCCTGATTCACCAGATGTACCACTTGAACCGTTTGTACCTGATTCTCCTGAAGTTCCACTTGAGCCGTTTGTACCTGATTCGCCTGATGTACCACTTGAACCATTTGAACCTGATTCGCCTGATGTGCCTGCTGAACCAGTTGTTCCACTTTCTCCTGAAGTACCATTTGAACCATTTGATCCTGATTCACCTGAAGTTCCTGCTGAGCCTGAAGTTCCTGATTCACCTGATGTACCATTTGAGCCATTTGAACCTGATTCGCCTGAGGTACCACTTGAACCGTTTGTACCTGATTCTCCTGAAGTTCCACTTGAGCCGTTTGTACCTGATTCGCCTGAAGTTCCTGATGAACCTGATGTTCCTGATTCTCCACTTGTACCTGCTGTACCTGTCGAACCTGATGTTCCTGAAGTACCTGCTGAACCGCTTGTATTTGATTCTCCCGAAGTTCCTGCTGAGCCTGATGAACCTGATGTTCCTGAAGTACCAGCTGAACCTGATGTATTGGATTCTCCACTTGTACCAGCAGTACCACTTGAACCTGACGTTCCTGAAGTACCCGCAGAGCCACTTGTATTTGATTCTCCACTTGTACCTGCTGTACCTGTT
>JAAERO010000084.1 GCA_024230315.1 Hyphomicrobium sp. | reverse complement strand
ATTGCGTCCAAGGCGTTGCAAGACGGCCTGAGGGCAACGCAAAGGCCGCCGCGAAGGCGGCAGACCAGCATCGCAACCGCGCCTGACGCCGCGCCGCCGGCACCCACAAAGCCAAAAGCGCCATTGTTCGAGGTGCCCTCATATCATTCGCAAGGTCATGATTCGCATGGACTCGCTTCTGAACTACGTGGTGCCTTGGTGTGACGCGGGGCTTGGCAACCGGTCCGCCCCGCTGCCGCCAAATTGTGACATGCATGCGGCACCCTTTGCAGACCGCGCAGACGCGAGCCCATAGCGGGTTTGGTGCAGCGAATGCCGGCCCAATGTGGCCGGTGTGACACTCCCAACGTTATTGGTCTGGGTTAGCTTCCGACGAGGAAAAGACCGCTTCGGGCGGCGCACCCAACGTCAACGCTGGATGAGGCTTATGTCGAGGAAATCACTGACAACCTTTGTTTTGATTCTTGCCGCTTTTCTGGGGGGGCACACGAATCGGGCCAGTGCTGCAGAAAGCGGCTACGGTTTCTATCTGCTGGGGTCCACCACGACGAATGCGGGTATCCTGCCGCCGCCCGGCACCTATGCCTTAGATTATAATTATTTCTACTCCGGGGACACGAACTTCACTTTCGACATCGCGGGTTTGGTTCTCGATGGCGGCGTCGATGCGACCCTTTACGGTAATGTGCCTGCCCCCCTGTGGGTGGCTCCAGGCAAGGTGCTCGGAGGCAATATTGGTTTTCTGATGCTCGTGCCGGTTATCTCGAAAGATGTTAGTGCTGGCGCGAGTTTAACCGGGCTTGGTGTTTCGCGTAACCTTCAGGACCAGGAAACCAAGTTTGGTGACATCGTCCCTGGCTTCATGCTGGGCTGGCATCATGGCAACTGGCATTTCAAAACGCACACGCTCGTCAACGTCCCGATCGGGTTCTGGGAGATAGGAAATCTCGCCAACGCGGGATTCAATCATTGGGGCATCGATAACGCGGCCGCCTTTACTTGGCTCGACTCGAAGATCGGACTTGAGTTATCGGCGATGGCCGGCTTCACGTACAATTGGGAAAATCCGGCGACCGACTACAAGACCGGCACAGAATTTCACCTCGAATATGTCGCCGTGCAGAATTTCTCAAAGCACTTCGCCTTAGGCATCAACGGTTATTTCTACGATCAGGTGACGGGGGACAGCGGAGCAGGGGCCAGTTTGGGTTTGTTCAAAGGACGGGTCGCGGCCATCGGACCCGTGATGAACTTGAACTTTCAAGTGCACAAGATCCCCGTCTCTGCCAGTCTCAAGTATTTCCGAGAATTCGACGTCGAAAACCGGCTTGAGGGAGATGCCGGTTATGTCACCCTCATGATGCCACTGTCTGTCGCCGGAAAATAGTGTGGGCCTGCGGTGTCCGGCCTTGCACGGTGGGCAGATTTCTCGATCGGCCATTGGTAGTGCGGCAAACTTGATCACTCACCGGCCGAAGATGAACTCACACCATTGAGAACGAGCTTGTGTGCGCTCGTCATCCGTATGGCCGGCCGCAATCGAACAGGATAATGGCGCGGCGCCTCGAAGGATCACGAAAGTTCAACATTTGCTCGCGTCGCCCCACGGTGATGTGAGTGGCAGTGATCGATCCATTTCTCTAAGCCGACGTGTAAGGAAAGGCGATCGCAGTTATCGCCAACGTAGAAATCAATATCTCACCCGCGGAGCCTGACGCGCCCGTTGCGTGCTTGGCCCCACATACATCCCCCCAGAACAGATCAGGAGTTGCAGAATGACTCGTGCACTTTCACTGGCCGCAGTGCTTGTCGCCGGACTAGCCTTTCCCGCAATCGCCGCCGATACGAGCACAAATGCTGCGCCCCAGGCGACCGCAACGAAGAACATCCCCGACGGAAATCCCTTTTCGATGGAAGATGCGCGTCAGCACTTGATGCGGCAGGGCTACACAAGCGTTTCGGCGCTGTTCAAGGATGCCAACGGCAAGTGGATCGGCAGTGGGACCAAGGACGGCAGGACTGTGCCTGTTGCCGTGGGCGTTAAGGGCCGCAGCATCAACTAAGCGGCTTGCCTGCTTTTTCTCTCTGTCAGCGCCCGTCTCGTGACGGGCGCTTTTTTCTTCGGGGTCTTGTTGACCGATAACGTATAGAGCACCGGTTGGACATCAGAGCGGCGCGTCTTAAGTGAGCGCTATACCCCCCGGAATGGGCTACTGCTGCGCCGATCTCATGCAAGAATAAGGCGGTACTTACGCATCCAATGGGGTTGATCGCTCCGTCTGCAAGCGAGAGAATCAAACTCTCGAATTAGGGGCGCAGAGCGGGGACGCGATGCGAATATTTGCAATAGCCGCCTGGTCATTCCGATTGCAGCGTGTGCGCAAGGCACTGCCTCGTTAGACGCGCAATCAATCGGCCCTGACTTTGCGGAGCAGGCCAACGCACAAGAGCGCCCAAAGAAGGCGACGTATGAATTTCTTATCAGAAATGACGTGGACCCGGAGACCGCGACGATGATGAATAAGGAACTCATGGATGCCGTTATGAGGAAGATTCGCGCGCGGGGGAAATCAGTTCCTCAACAATCGACGTCTTAACCAGCCGACCAGGTTGCCTTCGAGCTGTTCTTCAAGCAGTCGTAGCTTCGCTCTACCGCAACCTCGAACCAACGGGCGGGCACAATGGGGGCACCCGGCAGTGGATGCTGCGCGGCGCGATGCGCGTGCAACCTTTGGTCGGCATTTGCGTTTTTGCGTCATCAAGCCAATCTTCGTTGTTAGGAAGATGGACGCAGAACAGGACAGTTCAGGTTGATCGGGACGGATCAAAGGCGCGCCTTTGGGCGGTGGCTTGTCAATTCAGCACAGAATCTAAAGGCGGTGCTTTTCCCCGCACGCGCTGATGAGGAAATTGCGCGGCGTGCGCGTTCGTTTGCTCCCGTGGTCTGGCTTCTGGGCAAGGTGCAATCGGGCAAGACGTCGATCATTCGCGTGATGACGGAATGCAGCGCTGCCGAGGTAGGAAATGGCTTCAAGGCCTGCACTAAAACGGCGCGCGTTTTTGACTTTCCCCAAGAGGCACCGCTCATCCGGTTTCTCGATACGTGCGGGGTCGGGGAGGCGGGCTACGATCCAGCCGAAGACCTGACATTTTGCGAGGACCAAGCGCACCTTCTCATTGTCACGACGCGCGCGCTTGATCCACAACAAGAGATTATCGTCGATGCGGTACGTGCGATACGGCGGCGGCACCCCGAATGGCCTGTCATCGTTGCGCAGACGACGATTCACGAGGGTTACGCTGCGGGCGATGAACATGTGAAGCCCTACCCATTTGCAGATCAGGACCCAGCTGTCCTTGCCGCCGCTGGCATGTCCACAGACATCATTCGCTCCCTTAGCCACCAAAGAGAACTCTTCTTGGGGCTTCCCGGTAAGGGCGCCGTTCTTTTCGTGCCGATCGACTTCACGCTGCCCGAAGATGGCTGGGAGCCTTCCTACTACGGCTACGAGGCCTTCCTTGCAGCTTTGGAGCACGTTGCCCCGGCCGCCGTCGTCACCTCGCTGCACAATCTCTATGGGGATGGGGGCGATGCGCTGGCGGCGCGCGCGCAACCCCACATCTTAGGTTATGCAACCGCGGCCGGTGCCGCGGATATCTGGCCGGTGGCGGGCATCGCTTTGGTGCCGGCTGTGCAAGCCAAGATGATCCATACGCTGGCTGCGATCTACGGTATTGAGTGGAACCGGCGTGTACTTGCAGAATTCGCGGGCGCATTGGGCGCGAGCACGCTGATACAAATTGGCTCGGGGTTCGGCGCGCGTCAGCTTGCAAAGCTGGTGCCGCTCTACGGTCAGACGGCTGGCGCGGCCGCTGCCGCTGTCATGAGTTTTTCAACGACGTATGCGCTGGGTAAGGCTGCGTGCTACTTTTTTGGCCGGCGCAAATCAGGCGCCAGCGATCCAACAGGCGTGGCGCAAACTTATAAGGATGCCCTAAGCACCGCGCTGCGCCTCGCGCGGGAGCGGGGCATCGCCAACACAAGTTCGAGAAACGACGCATGAAAAGGGCAACGCGCGCCCTCGCATACCTTCGCACCGCGATGCTGATCATCGCGTTGGCGCTACCTTTGCTATCGCTCATTTTGCTGGGCTCGTTCTGGTTATGGGAGAACGGGTACGTCCTCTATTGGGCGACGGGCGCATGCCTCATCGTGGCTTCTGTCTACGCTGTGGAACGGTGGCTGCTACGCGAAACAGTCGCCAGCGCGAGGGCTGCAGCCGATCTGGAGGAAGAGCCTGATGCCGCATGGACGGTGCGAGAGACAGCGGCCTGGGGCGCGGTTCAGGCCATCGCAAACGGCATAGACCCGGCTAAGTTCAATAGCCGCGATGCCATTCTTGCGTTGGGTGCGCGCACGATCGATGCGGTCGCGCGTCAGATTCACCCTGGTGAGAAGGACGCGTTGTGGAAGTTTACCGTGCCCGAAGCGCTGGCGCTGGTGGAGCGCGTTAGCGGTGAGCTTGGCCCCTTCGTACGCGAGAATATACCGCTCGGCGACCGGCTGACTGTCGGTCAGGTCATGGCGATATACCGCTGGCGTTCGATCATTGGCGTTGCGGAGCAGGCCTTTGATCTCTGGCGCATCATCCGTCTCATGAATCCGATGTCGGCTATCACGCAGGAAATGCGTGAGAAGGTGACGCGGCAAATTTATGATTGGGGGCGCGATGAGTTGGCGCGGCGGATGGCTTCTGCCTACGTGCGCGAAGTAGGGCGCGCGGCGATCGATCTTTATGGCGGGCGGATGCGGGTTTCACCTGAGACGCTGGAGACCACAGTGACGGGAGCAACGCTTGAGGATAGGGCGGAAGCGCCGGTTCTCGCAGAGCCGCTGCGAATCCTCATCCTGGGGCAGGTGAATGCCGGAAAGTCGAGCCTCGTGAATGCTCTTTCAGAAGAGATAAAGGCTGCGGTCGACGTATTGCCGGCGACGCGGGGTTACACAGCCTATGAATTGAAACGCGACGGGTTACCCGAGGCGCTGCTGATTGACGGTCCCGGTCTCAGCGCAGACGCCGCTGCTATGCTTGAGTTATTGGAGGAGGCTGACGAAAGCGATCTCATCCTCTGGGTCAGCTCGGCGACGCGGCCTGACCGCGACACGGATCGCAAAGGGCTCGATGCGTTACGCGATCATTTGGCCGCTCGCTTGGAGCGTCGCGCGCCACCGATCCTGATCGTCTTGACCCACGCCGATCAGTTGCGTCCGTCCCAGGACTGGAACCCGCCCTATGACCTCCTGGACAAAGAGAACGCGAAAGCTGTGTCCATTGGCGAAGCGGTGCAGGTGGTCGGCGCCGAACTTGGCGCGCCGGTCCAATCCGTGGTGCCGGTTTGTCTTGATGAGAAGCGCGGGCACTACAACGTCGACGTCGTGTGGGCAAAGACACTTGATGTCATGCCTGAGGCGCAAGGTGCGCGTCTCATTCGCGTTCTTGCAGCTGTCGGTAGTCAAACAAGCTGGCTGCGAGTGTGGTCGCAAGCGGTCAACGCCGGCCGCGTTATTGCACGCACCTTAACATCATAGCCACGCGGTCTTTTTGCAGGTCCGCACCTGCCATCACCCAGCTACGCGTTCAGCTAATTTGCAGCGCTAGGGATGGGGTGGAAGGGCCAATCGTGGTCCAGATATTTCCGAAACCACGCGGTGTAGGTTTCGGGCGTGGCTTCGGCCTCATGGCGGATTTCGCCAAGTGCGCGCCAGGCGATGTCGTCGGCCTCTTGCGGGTCCGGGTGTATGGTGCCCTCGTACAAGCCCGCAAAGATGTGAACCAGTTCGTGCTCGATCAAACTGCCGCCGACCTCAGCGCGATAGATGAGCGTGCCAAGTGGTGTGAGCGCGCAGGTAAACCCCATCTCTTCGTTCAGACGCCGCGTGGCTGCTTCTCTAATCTCTTCTCCAGGCCGTGGGTGCCCGCAACAGGCGTTCGTCCACATGCCGCCTGAATGATACTTGTCCACATGCCGCTTTTGCAAAAGCTGGCGCCCGTTGCGATCATGGATCATGACGGAGAACGCGCGATGAAGATTGCCGCGTTCGTGCGCTAACAGTTTGGGCGCGATGCCGATCTCCCGGTCCTCGTCATCGACTAAGATGACGCGTTCTGTGGCGTCGTTCACGTGCGTTGCGAGCCTTCTTTCATGTTTTTCTTCCAAGACGTGTGGTGTGCGCTTTCCGCCGCTAGACGGGAGGGATGACCACACTCAATTGCTGCGCGTTACTTCGACGAGATTGTCGGAGAACGAAGGCGCGTGTCCCATATCGGTGAATTCGGCAGAACTGATGCTATTCACCGTGCCCTGGTTCAGCTGCCGCCAGTAGCCGAGCGTCGCGACGACGATTCCCGGATTCACATCATCTGTAATGCGGGCCACTCCTTTGAAGGCGCCGCGGCCGTTGGCTACCTGAACTCTGTCACCTTCAACGATTCCACGTTGCTCCGCGTCGGTTGCATTGATCAGGACGAACTGCTCGCCCTGCCCCTTAATCTTGTGGTCCATATTGGCGTAGCAAGAGTTGAGGAAGCCGTGGCTCTTCGGCGAGACGATATTCAAGGGATATTTCTTGGCTAAATCCGGGTTAGTCGCGGGCGATTCTCGTGCAGCCACATAGTCCGGGAGAGAATCCAATGGTTCGCCAGCCTGAAAGCCATCGTACATCTGGCGGAAAGGACCGGCGACAAAATTGGTGGCGCCTTCGATCTGGAAATGACACTTTCCTGAGTCGGTCGGGAAATTTCCTTCCTTATGCGGCACGCGGTCATCCTTCGTGCCCACCTTGAGACGCGCATAGCCGTGCTGGCGCATATAATCGAGATTGATGCCCTCGCAAGCTGGCGACTCCCAGTCGACATAGTGCTCGAGACACTCAGAGTCGGACCATTGGAAGTTTTCTTCCTCATAGCCCATGCGCGCGGCCAGACGCCGGAAGATTTCATTGTTCGGGATGGCCTCGCCCGGCGATTGGGCGCACTTCGCATTGTACGTGAGATAGAGATGTCCCCACGACAGGATCATGTCTTCCATCTCTGCGCCCATGGTCGCCGGCAGAACGATGTCAGCATAGGACGCCGTATCTGAGATGAAGTGTTCGGCCGATACCAGGAACAGATCCTCGCGCATCAAGCCCTTGACGATCTTGTCGGTTTCTGGAGCCTGAGTGACGGGATTGGAATTCCAGCACATCATGGACTTGATCGGCGGATCGAGCGGGGTCTCACCTGTGAGGGCACGGCCAATTTGAAGATTGTTGATGACGCGGGTTCCATCAGGAATTAGATCCGGACGGCAAATCACGTCGAACTTGTAGGGGTGCTCCCAAACAGGAAATTGGGTCACTCCGCCCCCAACATGGCGCCAAGCACCCGTCAGCGCGGGAATGCAGGTGACGGCCCGGATCGTCTGACCGCCGCCGTAGTGACGTTCGAGTGCCACGCCCATGCGGATCGCAGCGGGCTGAGTGGTCGCAAGTTCGCGTGCCAGCTTGCGAATGTCTTGTGCCGGGACGCCGGTGATTTCCGCAGCCCATTCCGGCGTCCGCGTCTTGGCCCTTTCTTTCAGCGCGTCAAAGCCGACTGTATAGTTGTCGACGTAGTCATGATCGACCAGGCCTTGCTCCATGATTGAATTGATCAACGCCATCGCCAACGCACCGTCGGTGCCTGGCTTCGGGCAGATATGCCAGTCGGCCTCCTTGGCCGTTCTCGACGAATAAGCATCGATGACCACGACCTTGGCGCCGACCTTTTGCGCATCTTTTACGATGGCCCAGTGATGCAGATTGGTGCTGACGCTGTTGCAAGCCCAGATGACAATGTATTTCGAATGAATATAGCTTTCCGGATCAAGGCCGGCGGTCGCCCCTACCGTGAGCAGCCAAGCCGTGCATGAACCTTCACCGCAGAACGTGCGCTCGCAAACAGTGGCCCCCATGCGATTGAAAAATGCGTCGCCTCCATTCAGGCCGTGAACCAACCCTTGATGGCCCAAGTAACTATAGGGAATGATCGTCTGGGCGCCGTATTCCGCGATGATCGTTTTCCAGCGACTCGTGACTTCATCAAGCGCCTCATCCCAAGTAATCCGCTCAAATTGCCTTGACCCTTTCGGGCCCGTGCGGCGCATCGGGTACAGGAGGCGATCGGGATGGTAATGGCGTTTCTCGTAGTCCTTAAGCTTCACGCACAAGCCCCCACGGGTCATGGGGTGCTCGGGGTTGCCTCTGACACTTTTTAATATCCCGTTCTCCACCTCAAACAGCATCGCGCACGTGTCAGGGCAGTCATGGGGACATCCGCCGAAAAACGTTTGATGCTCAGGCTGCTCGTTCATCGCGTTTCCTCCCGTGTGGGCCGTAGAGGGGCCCTTGCCCTTCTTGTTAGTGCGGCAGTCTGACCCACGTCAGTCGTGCACGCAAGGTAGGTCAGGCTTCCTCGGGGAGATGCGCAGGGGCGGCGCAGCAATCCTCGTAAGTGTGTACTTGGCCTTGTGAATCTTGCACCGTGTATACGGGAGACGTCGGGCTCTTCGATAGATGCGCGGGGCCTATTGGTACCTTTCCGTGCGCTCCGGGGATGTCGAGGACGTAGGTCGGCAGGGCGAGACCGGAGAGCCTTGCGCGCAGTGCGCGCATAAGGGCTTGGCCTTCGGCAATAGTGGTGCGGAAGTGCGCGGTCCCTGGCGCTAGATCGCCGTGGTGCAGGTAATAGGGTTTCACGCGCGCCTCGACGAACGCGCGCATAAGCGCTTCGAGCGTGTCAGTATCGTCGTTGACGCCTTTGAGCAGCACGGTCTGGCTCACCATCGCGATCCCGGCATCGATGATGCGCGCACATGCGGTGCGGGCTATCGCCGTCATCTCGCGCGGGTGGTTGGCGTGGAGCGCCACATAAACCGTCTTTGTGGGTGAACGCAGAGCCTCGGTGAGCGCGTTGGTAATGTGCTCAGGCGCTACGGCTGGAACGCGCGTGTGCCAACGCAACACCTTCACATGAGCAATGTCGCTCAGCGCGTTTGTAACCTCCGCAATGCGGCGCGGCGACAGAACGAACGGATCGCCGCCGGTGAGGATCACCTCCCAGATCTTTGAGTGCGCGCGAATATAGTCAAGCGCTGCGGCGAGTTCGGTATCGGAGAGTGCTGAAATTTTTCCAGGACCGACCATCTCGCGGCGAAAGCAAAAGCGGCAGTAGACGGGGCAGACGCTGACGAGCTTGAGCAAGACGCGGTCGCAGTAGCGGTGGACGATGCCGTACATCGGGCTTTTAACAGCGTCGCCGATGGGGTCTGCGTCTTCTAAGGGGTGACGGCCAAGCTCGCGCACGTCGGGAATAAACTGTTTCGCGATAGGGTCGTTTGGATCGGCCGGCTCGATGAGAGCGGCCATGGCGGGCGGAATTGCGACCGCGTAGCGCTCGGTAACCCGCGCAATGTCCGCAGCTGCGTCGTTCGTCACAAGCCCGGATTCGGCCAGGTCGCTTGCCGTCTTCAAGGTTTGGCGGAATGCTGTCATATGCCTCTATTGGCCCAGTTCCGGCAGCGGTGTCTAGCGCTATGCTAAGGGCCGTGTCCTCAGCCGGGGCCGCGCTTCCAGTGAAGGTTGCGCAAACGCAGCATAGATCCGTTACGCAGGTTATTGTTCGAAGTCGGCCAATTCTTGAAGGGTACAGCAATGGCGTTTGATCGTTTGGTCTTCTGGTCTGGGATCTGGAACATTGGGCTCGGGTTCATACTTGTTACGCCGCCCATCAACCAATTCCTTGGGATGCACATTCCCAACCCGTTCTGGCCTTGGATCGCTGCAGCATTCCTTTGGTACACTTCAGCGGTGCTTATTTTGGCTTCGCGCGACGTGCAACTATTCGCCTCTTTCATTTACTGGGAAGCACTCTTGCGCTTTCTCGCTGTGCTAATCTTGATCGCCTTCGGTTTCACGTACATTGGTGTTCTAGCGACCGTACTGTTTGCGATTACCGATTTCGCCTGGGGCATCTGCTACGTCGTTGGACTGCCGCGAGTCACGGGGCGAACACATGCATCAATTCTGCTGGATCGCCGCGCCTAGGTGCGCGAACCAGTTGTTGACCCGGCGCTTCTAACGGCTAGGCGTCGGGAAGCGGCGTCCAGAGCACCTGTTCAATGCGCGTGGCCCCAGTTGCAAGCATGACCAGGCGATCGAACCCCAAGGCGCAGCCTGACGCTTGTGGCATGTGTGAAAGCGCAGCAAGAAAGTCTTCGTCCAACGGGTAGCGGTCGCCATAGCGCGCTTCTTTCTTCGCCATCTCGGCGTTGAGCCGGCGGCGCTGCTCGTCTGCGTCTGCCAGCTCGCCGAAGCCATTTGCGAGTTCAACCCCGCTGCAATAGAGCTCGAAGCGCTCGGCAACGCGCGCATTGTGGACGCACGTGCGCGCAAGTGTGGCCTCTTCGGTTGGATACTCGGTGAGCAGTGTGGGTGCGCCAATACCCAAGCGCGGCTCGATCGTCACAACGATGCGTGAGAAGATATCCGACCAAGTGTCGTCATCACTCACGTTGATCCCTGCGGCTATCGTTCTGGCGGCGAGGGCATCGCGATCTGGTCCATCTGCATTGAGTGTGGCGAGCAAATCAATGCCGGCATGTTGCTCGAAGGCTTCTGCAACTGTGATGCGTTGCGGTTCCCGGACGGGTTCGCACGGAACCTTGCGCCAGTGCCACTCGCTTGTCTTAACGACATCGGCGGCGAGTCGAACCAAAGCGATGCAATCTGCCATCACGTCATCATAGGGAACGTCAACTCGATACCATTCGAGCATGGTGAATTCCGGTGCGTGCAAGGGGCCGCGCTCACGGTTGCGGAACACCGGTCCCAAAGAGAAGAGTTTCTTTTCGCCGGCGGCCAACAATTTCTTGCACGCAAGTTCCGGTGACGTGTGGAGATAGAGCCGTTGTCGGCTAAGGTCATTGCCAATGAGCTCTGTCTGGAACGCGTGCAGGTGCGCTTCGTTACCCGGTGAGGTCTGTAGGCATCCGGTATCCACCTCGGTGAATCCTTGCGCGTCGAACCAGGCGCGCATGGCTGCCCTGATGCGCCCGCGCGATTTTAGGAATGGCTGTCGGTCCTCGTGCGATTCCCGGCTCCACCAAGGTCTTTGATTTGACATTCGATCCATAAAAACGATTGGAGCACAGGGCGTTGAGACTTTCACCCTCATGCTTGGCGTTTCGTGACCGAATAGAGTATGAGAACCCCTAAGAATCCCCACCTTTCGACCGAGCCATCGCGCCAAGGGCGTCGCGCCGGTCCCACATGAACGGAGAACGTTAAGTGCCAAAGGTTCCCGCCAGCTCGGTGCGCAAGGGCAATGTGCTCGATCTCGACGGCAAGCTCGCCGTCGTGCTCAATGCTGAGAACATCCATCCCGGCAAGGGCACGCCCGTCACGCATCTGGAGATGAGGCGCATCGCGGACGGTGTGAAGGTGTCTGAGCGTTATCGCACCACGGACCAGGTCGAACGCACCTACCTCGAAGAGAAGGAATACAACTACCTTTACGAGGACGACACCGGCTATACCTTCATGCACCCGGAGACGTTCGATCAAATCCCTGTGTCGAGGGACATCATCGGCGATTCTGCCGTCTACCTGCAGGAAGGTATGATGGTGACAATCTCCATGCACGAAGGCAATCCGATCAGCGTGGAGCTGCCGCAGCGCGTGTCGCTGGAGATTGCGGAGGCTGATCCTGTTGTCAAAGGTCAGTCGGCGTCGTCGTCCTACAAGCCGGCGATGCTGTCGAACGGCGTCAAGATCATGGTGCCGCCGCACATCTCTGCGGGGACCCGCGTTGTCGTCATGACAGCGGACGGCTCTTACGTGGAACGCGCGAAAGATTAAGCCGGTTCAAAAGACGAAATGGGTCAACGCCGCATTGATCAAGACCACACCCGTAATCAAGCTGAGAGCGGTGGCGTTGCCATATCCCTGGCCGCGGCTCCAGGGCCAAAAGGGTAACATGACGATGACGGCCAGCACCATCATGATCATCACGATTATCGAGAACGTCATGGCAAGCCCCTCGATCGACACGGCAGTAAGAAAAATGAATCTTATCGTTGCTGCTTAAAGATTGTGAGGAGTTAGGGCAAGCACGTTCACAACGCGTGTTTGTAATGAGGCCCGAACCGCATCACGCTCGACCGTGGCGTTGCAACCCCGTCACGCGGCAAGGGACCTGCGAACCTCAAAGATCTCCATGATGCGCGCCCCGCGATGGGGGCCGTCGACCACGAAGGTCCACCGCCCTTCCGTGAACGTGTCGCACATCTTGACGCCCTTCACGAGGATCCAATGTCCTTCCTTGCCTTTGTGCACGGCGAGGATGTAGTGCGCCCATACGTTGCGCGGCTTCTGCATCCAGTTCCACAGTGTTGGGCGCTCTTTCCTCGGCCGGTTCATGAAGTTTTGCTTCAGCGTCATGGTGTAGCCGAAGGCGGCGAGGGCGGCTTCGACCTCATCGGCACCTGTGCCTTTGACGACCGTTTTGCGCCGCGAATTGCGTGCGTCACGGATCACGTCCTCTATCTTGCTTATGGGGTAGCCGGTGATGGCAGCCAGTACATACGGTCCGCAAAATGCTGTGCGGCCGGTGTCGTTGCACGCATCATCGAGGCTGGAAGCGGGGCGGATAGGGCTTGGTAATGCGTCCATGGAGCGCTCTCAGGGATGGTTAAGGCAATGTTGGCCAAAGGTGTTTACGAATGGTTAAGGGAAATCCTCCCTCGGGTTTGCAGACTTCACCGGCGGACCGTGACGTCGCCGAAAGGCGGAAAGCACGGCATGTCTGCCCTCGTTGTAATTCTGGAGGCCTTGCGCCGGGTGGCTGGGCGCGCTCTTGCCACAACGCGGGCACGCCGTGCACTATGGCGCTTGCGGAGCGAGGCCTGAGCCCACGGTCTTAGGCAAACCGGGAGCGGCGTATGCGCTACGGACGGGACGACCGCGAAAGCGGCAACGTTGAGGACCGGCGCGGCCAACGCGGACCGATATTTCACTTTCCTATGGGCGGCCGCAGAGGACGACCCATGCGAATTCCGATTGGCGGCCGGGGAATTAGCCTCACCTCACTGCTTATCATTGGCGGGATTTTGCTGCTGTTTGGCGTTAATCCACTCGACTTCCTTAGCCAGGGTTCCGGCCGCTACTCGGAGGTGCCGCAGCTGCCGCGTTCTGAACCGCGACCGACGCGCCATCAGCCTGGACGTCCGTATTCAGAGATCCCAGGTCTTCCCGGCGGGCGGCAAACCACACAAAGTGTGGACGACATGAAGCGGTTCATCTCGCAGGTTCTGGCTGACACGGAGGACGTTTGGAGCCGCGTGTTTCGAGGCTTCGGGCGCAGTTACGCCGAACCACGCATGGTGTTGTTTTCCGGAGCTACGCGCACAGCGTGTGGCGTAGGTGTATCAGCGATGGGGCCCTTCTATTGCCCGAACGACCGGCGGATTTACATCGACCTGGCGTTTTATGATGAGCTGAAACGACGCTTCCAGGCACCGGGCGATTTTGCTCAAGCCTATGTGATCGCCCACGAGGTCGGCCACCATGTGCAGAAGTTGCTTGGCATCGCCGACAAGGTGCAGGAGATGAAAGGCTCCATGGACACAAAGGGCGCCAACGCACTGCAAGTGCGTATGGAGTTGCAGGCCGATTGCCTTGCTGGTGTGTGGGCCCATCTTAACGATCAGATTAAGGATAGGCTTGAGCCGGGCGACGTTGAGGAAGGTTTGAACGCCGCCAGCCAGATCGGCGACGACATGATGCAAAAGCGCACGCAGGGGCGCGTCGTTCCCAACGCATTTACGCATGGCAGCGCCTCACAGCGCGTTCGCTGGTTTCGCAAGGGCCTTGAAAGCGGCGAAATTGGAGCCTGTGATACCTTCAATACGAGCAGTCTTTGAGCGAAACAAACCGCAGGCTTCAACCGAAGAGTATGGGGCAAACGCAAAGTTGCCAGTCAGGCGAGTTGTGTCATGCGACAGAGCACCTCAGTGGGCAGCATTATCTTCGCCACCATCGTGGGCGTGGCGGCGGCTGGCGCCGTTGTGCTGGCCGGCGACAGATCTCCCTCCAACGCTGACGACCACGCTCCAGCATCAATAATTGCACCCTCCGGTATAGCGGCGGAAAGCGGTGCGCCGCCGCAAGATCTACGGCTGCGGGCGGTCGTATCTCGCGCCTGGGATGACGCTATTGTCACTTGGAAAGGTCTGATCCGTGCCAAAGCCATTGAAATTGGCGCGGTCAATCTGAGGTTCGTTGAACGCCTGTCGCCGATGAATTGCTATGGGCTATATGCGGGAGAGGGGCCGGTCTACTGCAGCGGCAACCTGACGGTCTTTATCGGCACGGAGGCGACCGACCGACTGATGGTCAAGCTCGGGATGCACGGTGGCGCCGGCATTACGTTTCTCGTTGGCCACGAAATTGGCCACCACATTCAAAATTTGCATGGACGTTTCCACTTCTTGAAGAATGTTCTCCGGTCCTCCCCGGACAATATGTTCGACGCGATACGCCGCTTCGAGCTTGAAGCTGATTGTTTGGCGGGCGTATGGATCCGCGCAAGCAAAGCCTGGAGCAAATCCAGGCGATTTAGATTGGACCTCATGGCTGCACTTAAGACGATAGGCGAGGGGAGCGTTGGCGGACGGTCCGTGGGTGTTCGTTCGGACCAAGACGCAGTTCACGGCACATCGGAGCAACGCACCCACTGGTTTATGCGCGGCTTGAAAAGCGGCGACATGCGTACCTGCAACACGTTCAGGACGCCAAGTCTCTAAATGATGGCTTGCCCGACCTTACGTCGGGGGCAGAACGTTGCCGCGAAAGGTACCGACCTTGCACGAATGGCCTCTTTGACCCAGCACCTTGCAGATGATCTCGGCTTGCTGCGTGCTGCCCAGCGGACCGACTACGAGATCGTATGTTCGTTTGCTGGGCTTGCCGCGTGAGGTGTAACGCGGCTGCAAGTGGCCTAAAGCATCCTTGTTACGATCAGCCAGAACGCTCCAGTTCAACTGGAGTGAAGCAACAGAGGGACCGGTTGCAAGCTGCACGCCGACCGATTTCGGTGGCTTTTTGGCCGGCGCCTTCTTAGCCGCTACCTTTTTGACAGGCGCTTTGACGGGCGCCTTCTTCTTAGCCGTCCGTGGCTTCGCCGCGGGCGGCGCGAGGGTAGAGGGCTGGATCGCGGCAAGTGCGATTGCCGGTCGCGAAATGCTAGCCGTATCGATGGGATTGGCTTGCGCCTGTTTCCCATTCAGCAATTGCGGGCCTGCTGCTGCGCCGGACACGTTGTCTGGCGCCTTAGATGCAGTCCGCTGGAGAGTGGTCAGTTGCTTTTCCAATTGCGCGTTACGATCCGCAGTTACCTGCATCTGCGATTTCAGGTTGGCCACGTCCATCTTCATCTCGCCCAGGGTATTGCGGAGGGGGTCGAGATCGGCGAGCGCGCGCGTTACATTGCGCTGTAAGTTGACCGCGCCCTGATCGGTTACGCCGGTGGCAATGCTTAGTCCACCGAGCGCGTCAGGGCGCAAGCCGAGGAGCGTGAGATAGGCGAAAGCAAAGCCACCGAGGACAACCCACACCGAGACATAGGGGTTGAGGGATCTGCGTTTCGTGAGTTTGGGAGGTTGAGGTAAGGGCATTTATGGCATCCGGGAGAGTTTGGCGGTCACAGACGCTGCACGATTGAGGGTCCGATTTGGTGGACCGGAGTTCATGTGGAAACAGCCAGCGAGCGAGCGGACTTGGAATAGAATCAATGGTGATGGTGGTTGAGTCCCTGCTGGAGGGCAACTTAGCTAACGCGATATGGATGCAGCACTTGTGGATGATGTTATCGTGCAGTGCACACGTAACAGGCCCAGAGGGCCATCCAGATGGAATGTGTTTGGAATGCAACACGACCCCGCCATCATGGCCCGCCACCATGGGATGGCAGATTCGCGGGGCCTTGCCCTGTTCGCTGTGTGCTTCGGGCGGTACGATACTTGCGTTGTATTATACTTACATTGATCGATATGCGATTCGGGGGCCTGGTCCGATAAGAATGGCCCTTGAATTTTCCCAGGTTTTTGAGATTTAGAGGCCGGATGACGCGCCGCCCCTTACTCATCGTCGTACTCGCAGCCGGCAAGGGCACCCGCATGAAGTCTGCGGTGCCCAAGGTTATGCACGAGATCGCAGGTCGCACCATGCTCGGCCATGCGCTAAACGCCTGCCAGGAGCTTTGGGCCGAAACCATTGCTGTGGTGGTCGGCCCCGACATGGAGGATGTTCGTGCGGCAGCGTTGCAACAGGTGCCGTACGCTTGCGTCTACATCCAAGAGCGCCAAGACGGCACCGCGGGTGCCGTGCTCGCAGCTCGCGAGGCCATCGCAAACCACAAGGGTGACGTGCTCGTGCAGTATGCGGATACCCCGCTTCTGACGGTGGGCACCCTGGAGCGGCTACACGCGCGGCTCGACGATGAGACTGGCGTTGCCGTGCTGGGCTTCGATGCGTCCGATCCTTCGGGTTATGGCCGTCTACTCACCGGCGCTGATGGGTGGTTGCAGGCTATTCGTGAAGACAAGGACGCAAGCGATGACGAACGCCGCATCACCCTGTGCAATTCTGGCGTCATGGCCTTTGGGCTCGACAATCTGGTGGGCGTGCTCGACCGCATCGAAAATGCCAACGCCAAGGGTGAGTTCTATCTGACAGATGCGATTGAAATTGCGCGTAGCGATGGCGCCCGCGCCGGCGTCGTTGTCTGCGCGGAAGACGAAGTCATGGGCATCAATTCGCGCGACCAGCTTGCCCTTGCCGAGGCCATCTACCAAAAACAAGCACGGCTGGCGGTGATGCTCGAAGGGGCCACGCTTATTGCGCCAGAAACGGTCTGGTTCTCTTACGATACAGAGATCGGACGTGACGTCGTCATCCAGCCAAACGTGTTTTTTGGTCCTGGCGTCACCATCGGCGACAATGTTGAGATCTTGGCCAACTGCTATTTTGAGCAATCACGCATTGGAGCGGGTTCGCGCGTGGGACCATTCGCGCGCTTTCGTCCGGGAGCCCAACTCGGTGAACACGTGCGCATCGGCAATTTTGTTGAGGTGAAGAACACGGTGCTGGGCGATGGGGCCAAGGCAAACCATCTTTCGTACCTGGGCGACGGGGAGATCGGTGCGGGGTCCAACATTGGCGCTGGCACGATCTTCTGCAACTATGATGGGTTCGAGAAGCACCGCACGGTGCTTGGGCCGGGCGTTTTTATCGGTTCGAACGCGTCGCTCGTTGCCCCTGTGAAAATAGGCGAAGGCGCCTATGTCGGCGCTGGCAGTGTTATTACAAAGAACGTCGCTACAGATGCTCTGGCGGTGACTCGCGCCTCACAGGATGAGCGGCCGGGATGGGCCGCAAAATTCCGCGCGCGCATAATGAAGCGCAGGGCGAAAGCGGGATGATCGGGTGCGCATACCGCCGCGCGAACGCCAATGAAATACGGTGTGATTTGAAGAATATCTTGACGAACCGTTAGCACTTCTGCGCGTGACAAAGATCGAGGACTGACAGTATGTGCGGCATTGTCGGAATAATCGGTGAAAAGGGTGTTGCCCCAGACATCATAGATGCATTGCGGCGACTGGAATATCGCGGCTATGACTCAGCGGGCATCGCCACGATTGAGAACGGGCATCTGGAGCGCCGCCGCGCGGAAGGTAAGCTACGCAATCTCGAAAGCCGACTTTTGAGTGAGCCTTTGCAAGGGCGCACAGGGATTGGGCACACGCGGTGGGCGACACATGGCCGACCGATAGAGCGCAATGCCCATCCGCACATGAATGGCAGGGTGTCGGTCGTTCACAATGGAATCATTGAGAACTTTCGCGAACTCAAAGCGGCGCTAGAGCCAAAGGGATACGTGTTTGAATCCGACACGGACACTGAGGCCATCGTCCACGTCATCACCGAGGAACTCGACCAGGGCGCAACCTTAGAGCAGGCCGTCAAGAATGCGCTTTCGCGCCTGCATGGGGCCTTTGCACTTGCCATCATTTTTGCAGGCCACGACGAGCTCATGTTTGCCGCGCGCCAAGGCAGCCCGCTCGCGATCGGACATGGTACAGGTGAAATGTACCTGGGCTCCGATGCCATTGCTCTGGCGCCATTCACTAATGCGATCACGTACCTGGAGGATGGTGACTGGGCGGTGCTACGCCGGGACGGAATGCAGATCTATGACCGCGCCGGGGCGCGTGTGGAGCGCCCCCTTGTCAAATCGGGAGCAAGCTCGCTGCTGGTGGATAAGGGCAACCACCGCCACTTCATGGCGAAGGAGATCTACGAACAGCCTGAAGTCATCAGCGACACGCTCGCCAACTACATCGACATGACAACGGGAACCGTGAACTTCCCCGATCTCGGCATTGATCTGGCTAAGGTTCCATGGGTTACGCTCTCGGCGTGCGGCACCGCCTACTACGCAGGGCTCGTTGCCAAGTATTGGATCGAGCGCTACGCGTGCGTACCCGTCGAGATCGACATTGCTTCAGAGATGCGCTACCGCGAGCCGCCGCTCGGTTCGGGTGGCATTTCGGTTTTCGTGTCGCAGTCGGGTGAGACTGCTGACACGCTGGCAACACTGCGTCACGCCAAGGCCGAAGGCGAACGCGTCGTTTCAATCGTGAACGTGCGCACCTCAACCATCGCCCGTGAATCAGACGCCCTGCTTCCCACGCTTGCGGGTCCCGAGATTGGGGTCGCCTCGACGAAGGCGTTCACCTGCCAGCTAGCTGTGCTCGCCTGCTTAGCAATTGCGCTTGGAAAGGCGCGGGGCGTTATCACGGCCGAAGCCGAGCGCGATCTTGTCCAGGCCTTGATCGAGGTCCCGCGGCATATGTCGACAATCCTCGGCAATGAGAAACAGTTTAAGGCGATCGCACACGATCTGTCGAAGGCACGCGATGTGCTCTATCTCGGCCGCGGCACCAGCTATCCGCTGGCGTTGGAGGGTGCGTTGAAGCTCAAGGAGATTTCCTACATCCACGCGGAAGGTTACGCGGCTGGCGAGTTGAAACACGGCCCCATAGCGCTGATCGACGAGAATGTGCCGGTTATCGTGGTAGCGCCGCAGGACGACCTGTTCGACAAGACGGTCTCTAACCTGCAGGAGGTGGCCGCGCGTGGCGGACAGGTCATCCTCGTCTCGGACGCAGCGCCTGAAAAAGTCGGTTGCAAGCTGGCGGCGCATATCGCGCTGCCAGTGGTATCCTCCTTCACCAATCCGCTCATATGCGCTGTGCCGGTGCAACTTCTTGCCTATCATACGGCGGTTGTTATGGGCACTGACGTGGATCAGCCGCGCAATTTGGCCAAATCGGTAACCGTCGAATAGGGGGGAAAACGCCAGATTCGGGTTGGTCGCGGATTTGCCTCTAAGTGCTGGTTGACTTAACGTCCGCCGGCAGGGAATCCGGTGGCGGAGCCCTCGGAAATCTCTGAACAATTCAAGGGGGAACGGGTTGCGAATTCTGGCTTACACTGTGGTTTTGATCGCGGTCGGGGTTTACCCGGCGGCCGCGTTCGATGGGCCTACGCAATCGAAAGGTGGGACAAAGTCCGCACCGGCTTCGGGATCGGCGGCAAAGCCAGCAGCCGAAGGCGCGGCCAAGGCCAAGCCCAAGACCAAGACCGCGCCTACCGGCGAGAAGCTCTATAATGCAGGAATTAAGGCCTACGAGGCTGGCAAGCACGCCGACGCGATCAAGCATCTCGGTGCGGCCTTTCGTGCGGGCGGGCTTCAAAAGCCTCAGATCGCTAAGGCACTCTACTATCGCGGCCTCGCTTTTCGCAAGAAAGGTAAACCCGGTCAGGCGATCTCGGATCTGACGAGTGCGTACTGGCTCAATGAAGGTTTGACGACAGCGCAACGGTCCGACGCCTTGAGTAACCGCAATGCGGCCTATCGCGAGGCCGGCATCAGCAATGCGCCCGCAGCGTCAGAATCGGTCGTTGTTGCCGCCGAGCCGGCGGTCATGTCGGCGCCGAGTTTAGGCGCGGGCACCAGCGGCTGGGAGACTGCAACTTTGGGCAAGACTGCGCAGCCCGTCACGAACACCTCTTCAACGTCCCAGGCGCCTGCTGTAGCCGCCGCCCCGGCAAGCAAGTCAAGCACGAGTGCTTCTGATTCCTCTGATTCAGGAAGCTCCGGCGGCGTCGGTGGGTTCTTCAGCAGCATCACGAACCTATTCACCGGCGGTAGCAGCTCATCAAGTCAGTCCGCGCCCAGCCAGAGTAAAAATTCGGATACCACAGCGCCGATTACGACCAAGCCCGAAACGTTGAGCTGGACTCAGACGACGCAGGTCGTTACCGCGCCACCGCCGGCGAAGCCGAAGAAGCCTGCCCAAGTCACTACGCCGTTTACAACGCAAGTGGCCGCCGGAACGCCGCCGGCTGTCGTGGCTCAGCCGAGCAAACCCAAGGTCACAAACGCCCCATCGGGTAAATATCGTTTGCAGGTCGCGGCCGTCCGCTCACGCAGTGAAGCGGACGTAGTGGCGGCGCGCCTCATGCAAAAGTACGGTGGCAAGCTCGGTCAGCGGCGGCCGATGGTGGATGAAGCGGTTATCGGCAGCATGGGAACGTTCTATCGGGTCAGGATCGGGCCATATGCCAATGCCAAGGAACCGCAGCAGTTGTGCGGAACGCTGCGCACCAGTGGATTCGACTGCCTCGTCGTAACGCAATAGGGCCTGTTCGGCGGCGAACGGCGCAAGCAACGATATTGTGTGCTGCGCAGTGGCGCGCTTCTGCTGAGCTTCAATACGTGGGAAGGTCGTGTGGTGTGCGCTGGGTGGCCGGGGGCGGCACAAGTGCTTCTATCGGGGGGGCATCCCATGAGAAAGACTACGAAAAAGTCCAAGGATAGTGCTTCGCCAGGCGGTTTAGCTGGGCTGAGTGCCGGACTGGAGCGCCTGACCCATGGAGAAGAAACCGCCGAGTGGCATCTTGGCGCGCGGCTGAGGAACTATTTCCTCACCGGGCTCGTCGTCGTAGGGCCCGTTACCATCACAATTTATATCGCGTGGTGGTTCATCAACGTCATGGACGCTTGGATCAAGCCGTTCGTACCGACCGCCTATCTGCCCGACACATACCTGCCATTCGCCGTTCCGGGTATCGGGCTGATCATCGCAATTGCACTGCTGACGTCAATAGGCGCCCTAGCGGCCAACCTTCTCGGCCGTACCCTGATCAGCTTCGGCGAGTTAATGCTGAGCGGTATGCCTATCGTGCGTAACGTCTATCGTGCCTTGAAGCAGATCTTCGAATCCGTCGTTAGCGCTACCGGCCCAGGCCAGGCCTTCCAGAAAGTCGGGCTCATCGAGTTCCCGTCCAAGGGCCTGTGGTCGATCGTGTTTGTGACGGGAGATACGACGGGTGAGGTCGGGCTCGTGAAGCCTGGGGGCGAGGATGATCTAGTGACTGTTTTCATGCCGACCGGTCTCGTGCCGCCGACGGGGTTCGTTTGCTTCGTGCCGCGGCGAAGTGTGACGATCCTCGACATGAATATCGAGGACGCCGCCAAGGTGATCATCTCTGCTGGCATGGTGACGCCGGAGTCCCAGTCCAAGCTCAGGGAGCTGGCCGAGCAGGTGAGGCGCGACGAGCCGAAGCCCCCCAATCCGGATCAGACCAGTTAGCTAGTAAAAGCCTAGAGCAAGATCGTTCTTGATGAAATCGTTCGCCAAGCCCAGGAGGTATCCGCCAAGAACGTGAATCTTGTTCTAAATCAAAAGTGTAGAGACTGATTCACGTTTCACTTTGACGCTATTAGCGCCTCCAAGTGAAACGATCAGGCTCTACGCAGCGCGGAAGAGGCGCACGGCCTCATCGCATTCGAATATGTAGAGCAGAGCACGCAACGCCTCGCCGCGGGGAGTGGCGAGTTGCAGGTCGTTTGCCAGAATGAGTTTCGCGTCGTCGCGTGCGGCACTCAAGAGCGCCTCGAAGTTAGGCACTTCAGCGACGCGGAAACCCGGTGTGCCGCTTTGGCGCGCGCCAAGAACCTCGCCGCCGCCGCGCAGGTCCAAGTCTTTCTCGGCGATGAGAAAGCCGTCCTCCGTCTCGCGCATCATGTCGAGCCGCGCCTGCGCCGTCTCACCGAGCGGCGGTTTGTAGAGCAACATGCAATAAGACTGACGCTCGCCGCGCCCAACGCGCCCGCGCAACTGATGCAACTGGGCAAGACCAAAGCGCTCAGCGTGCTCGATCACCATTATCGTCGCGTTGGGCACGTCGACGCCAACCTCGATGACGGTCGTTGCCACCAGAATCTTGAGGCGACCCTCTGCGAATGCGTCCATGGCGGCATCTTTCGTCTGTGCTGACATGCCGCCGTGCAGAAGGCCTACCGCCTCCTTGCCGAAGATCTGGTACAAATGCGCATGGCGCTCTTCGGCTGCGGCCAGTTGGGTCAATTCCGAGCTCTCGATCAGCGGGCAAACCCAGTAGACTTGCGCGCCTTTCTGCAACATGCGGCGGATACCATCGATGACGCCTTCGATGCGATCGAGCGACGATTTTGTTGTGATGATGGATTTGCGCCCTGGCGGCTTCTCGGTCAGCTTTGATACGTCAAGGTCACCGTAATGCGTCATCAAAAGCGTGCGCGGGATGGGCGTCGCCGTCATGACCAGTACGTCGGTAGCCGCTCCTTTTCCCTTTGATTGCAAGGACAGGCGCTGGTGCACACCGAAACGGTGCTGCTCGTCGATGACCGCGAAGGCGAGGTCATGAAAAACGACGTCGGCTTGGAACAGCGCGTGCGTGCCGATCAGAATATCGATCTCTCCGGCGGCAAGCCGATCGAGAATGTCCTTGCGGGGGCGCCCCTTTTCACGGCCCGTCAACAGGGCCAAGCGCAGGCCCGCTTTTTCCGCCAGAAGAGTGATGGTCTCCATGTGCTGGCGCGCGAGCACCTCTGTAGGTGCCATGAAGGCGGCTTGCGTGCCCGCTTCCACTGCAACGGCCATCGCCATCAACGCAACGACCGTCTTGCCCGAGCCCACGTCGCCCTGCAGCAAACGCAACATGCGCTGCGGTGCGGCCATGTCGGCCTCGATTTCGCGGACTGCTTCACGCTGCGAATTCGTCAGCGAGAAGGGCAGGGCGTCAGCGATGCGCGCGCGAATATGCCCCGCGCCTTTGACGATGCGCCCGCTCTGGGCCTTGATGGACTGGCGTACGAGACCGAGCGCCAGTTGGCCTGCGAGCAACTCATCGTAGGCAAGCCTTTGCCATGGCGCGCTGCCGGGAGAGACGTCGCTTGCCTCAACAGGCCGATGTAGCCTGTGTAGCGCTTCGGCAAAACCGGGCCACTCGCGCGCTTTGAGCCACGTCTCGTCCTGCCATTCCGTCAGGGGGTGGATTTGGTCGAGCGCCTGGAGTGTCGCCTTCTGTAGGACTTTGCCGGAGAGTCCAGCGGTCAGGGGGTAGACCGGTTCCAGCAGGGGCAGATCATCGCGGGCTTCGGGGGGCACAATGTAGTCGGGATGTGACATCTGCAGCGTATCGGCATAGCGCTCAACGCGGCCTGAAACGTAACGCTCCTCACCAATGGGAAGCTGGCGTTCGATGAACTTATGCTCAGCACGGAAAAACACGAGCTCAAGCCGTCCGGATTCGTCCTCAGTGTACACTTTGTAAGGTGCGCGCCGGTTCCCGCGTGGGGGCGCCTTGTGCTTCAAGACACGCACCTTCAGTGTCGCAATGCTGCCCGGTACGGCACCGGCAACCATCGGCTCGGCGCGCCGATCAATGACGCCATTGGGCAGATGCCATAATAGATCAAGCACGCGGGGCTCGGTGACGCCCTGCGGCAGATCAAGGCATTTCTTGAGCAGTACAATCAGCCGCGGACCGATGCCGGTCAGCGCCTGGACAGAAGCAAACAGTGGCGTGAGTTCGTTTGGCCGCATGGGCTCGACAGAATCCAAGAGATTAGTAGCGGCCGTACGCTTTTAGCGTCGTGTCGATCGGGGCATAGTTACGCGTGGCACGATCATCGCTTTGCGCAGGCCGGCACGAGCGCTATATCAACGGCCAATCCGGCGCGAGGGTGGCGGGCGCATCCCATGGCGTCAAGCCTTTGGCCCAGGTTATCCAAGAGAGTGCGTTCGGGTGATGAATGGTGAATTGGAAATGCGCCGCCGCCGGGCGGCCTATCGTGCGTCGCATCGCGGCACCAAGGAGATGGACTTGATCCTTGGGCGTTTTGCGGATGCGTTCCTGGATGGTATCTGCGCGGAGAAAATGACGGGCTTTGAGCGGTTTATCGCCCTGTCCGATCCAGTGCTCACGCAGTGGTTTTCGCAGGATGAGACGCCATCGGAGCCTGAATTTGAGCAGCTGATCGCCGCGATGCGCGCATTTCATGGATTGGGGAAATCGCCTGCCGGTATGACGGAAGAAAGTGAATGAGCGCGCTTGAGAAAGACAGCGCCGTTTCCACCGATCACATCATTGCTGGTGTGCCGGAGGGGCTTGATGCACTTGTGCTCGTCCATCTGGTGAACGATGCAGCAAGCGCCAGTGCACCGGGCACGTTGCTTCATGTTGCGCGCGATGACCGCCGCCTTGATGCGCTTGAGCAGGCGCTGTCGTTCTTTTCCCCCGATGTGCGCGTTGTGCCGTTTCCGGCATGGGATACGGTTCCTTACGATCGCATCGGGCCCAATGCAGAGATCGTTGCCAAGCGCATCACTGCCCTTGCAAAACTGAGCCTCGGCTCGCGCAAGCGTCCCACGGTGGTCCTCACCACGGTCAATGCGATTCTACAGCGTGTGCCCCCGCGCGCATTCCTCAAGCGAGCGCTCCAGCAAGTCGCGCCCGGCCAGCGCATTGACATGGGGCGTCTGGCGCAACGGCTGACGCTCATGGGTTATGTGCGCATCGGCACGGTCATGGAGCCGGGCGAATACGCAGTGCGAGGCGGCATCGTCGACCTTTTTCCGCCAGGGCGGTCCAGCCCCGTACGCCTCGACTTTTTCGACGACACGTTGGAGTCGATCAAGGCCTTCAAGGTGCAAACCCAGCGAACGAACAAGGCGGTGCGAAAGCTCGCACTGATCCCCGTCAGCGAGGTTGCATTAGGCGAGGAGGCGGAGAAGCTTTTTCGTAGCCGCTATGTCGAGCTGTTCGGTGGTGCAACGGGTGACGACCCGCTTTATGAGGCCGTCAGCGCCGGTCAGCGTTATCCCGGTCAAGAGCACTGGCTGCCGCTATTTCACGATCACCTGGAGACACTGTTCGATTATCTCCCTGATGTCGGCGTGAGCTTCGATCATCTGGCCGATGAGGCGGTGAAGGGCCGATTTGAACAAATTGCCGAGCACTACGATGCCCGGCTGGAGTCGCTTGAAGAGCATACGTTCGGCGCACCGCCCTACAAACCAATACCGCCCGAGCGCATGTTTCTTGATGGGCCTTCCTGGGCCGCAGCGCTTAAGGCGCGTTCCGTCTATCGTCTGACGCCATTTGAGGAGGCTGAGGCGCCCAACGTGCGCTCTTGGCACGGCCGGGGTGGTCGCAGCTTTGCAGCCGAACGCCAGCAGGGCGATGTCAACGTATTCGATGCCGTCACCGGCCATGTGCGCAGGATCCAACGTGACTACAAGCGCGTCGTCATTGCCGCCTGGACTGCTGGCGCGCGCGAGCGGCTAGCTTTGCTTCTGGCCGACCACGGGGTCGGCGATGCGACCAAAGTGGAGAACTACGCCGAGGCGCTGGCGCTACCCAGTGCGACGACGGCACTTGCCGTTCTCGGACTAGAGCAGGGTTTTGAGACGCCAGAGTTCGCCATCATTGGCGAACAGGATATTCTGGGTGACCGCCTCGTGCGGCCCCGGCGCAAAGCGCGCAGCGCCGTGGATGTGCTTACCGAGGCAACGAGCCTGTCTATCGGCGATCTCGTCGTGCACGCCGATCACGGCATTGGGCGTTTCTCCGGACTCAAGACCATCATCGTGCTTGATGCTGCGCACGATTGTCTCGAGCTGCACTACGCCGGCGGCGACAAGCTGTTTCTTCCCGTCGAGAACATCGAGCTTATCTCGCGCTTTGGAGCGAACGAGACGGATGCGCAACTCGACCGGCTGGGCGGCGTCGCCTGGCAATCGCGCAAGTCGCGTCTGAAGAAGCGCCTGCGTGAGATTGCCTCTGAGCTGATCAAGATTGCAGCGTTGCGCCAGCTCAAGGAAGCGCCGGCAATGAGCGCGCCGGAAGGTGCTTACGACGAGTTCGTGGCGCGCTTTCCCTACGAGGAGACAGAGGATCAGGACACGTCCATCGAGGCGGTGTTGGGCGACCTCAACTCAGGCCGCCCCATGGATCGTCTGGTGTGCGGCGACGTCGGCTTCGGCAAGACGGAGGTCGCTCTGCGTGCCGCGCTTGTCGTCGCGATGAATGGTTTGCAGGTTGCCGTCGTGGTGCCGACTACGCTGCTTGCCCGCCAGCACTTCAAGACGTTTACCGAGCGCTTCCAGGGTTTGCCGATCAAGATCGCGCAAGCCTCGCGCCTGGTTGCTGCTAAGGAACTGGTGCAGGTAAAGGAGGATCTCAAAAGCGGCGCGATCGATATCGTCATCGGCACGCATGCGCTGCTGGCTAAGACAGTGAATTTTGGGCGGCTTGGGTTGCTGGTCATTGACGAGGAGCAGCATTTTGGCGTTACCCACAAGGAGCGCATCAAGCGCCTGAGAGAAGACGTGCACGTCCTCACCCTATCGGCGACCCCCATCCCGCGCACGCTGCAGCTTGCCTTGTCGGGCGTGCGAGAGCTGTCGCTGATCACCACGCCGCCGCTCAACCGGCTAGCGGTCAGAACCTATATCTCCCCCTTTGATCCCGTGATCGTGCGCGACGCGCTGCGCCGTGAGCGCTATCGCGGCGGCCAATCGTTCTACGTGGCACCGTGTATCTCCGACCTTGACGAGGTCGCCGAATTTCTGCGCGAGGCAGTGCCCGAGCTGACCTTCGCGCGTGCTACGGGCCAGATGCCGCCTGGCGAGCTTGAGGACTTCATGAGCGCCTTCTACGACGGACGCTATGACATTCTTCTGTCGACGGCGATCGTGGAGTCTGGACTGGATCTGCCAAACGCCAACACTCTGATTGTGCATCGCGCCGATGTGTTCGGCTTGGCCCAGCTTTATCAGTTAAGAGGCCGCGTCGGCCGGTCCAAGACACGGGCCTACGCCTATTTCACGATCCCGGTCGGAAAGCGCTTAACTGAAGCGGCGGAAAAGCGCCTCAAAGTGCTGCAGTCACTCGATACGCTCGGCGCCGGGTTCTCGCTTGCCTCGCACGATCTCGATATCCGCGGTGCCGGAAATCTTCTGGGCGAGGAGCAGTCAGGCCACATTCGAGAGGTCGGCTTTGAACTTTACCAGTCGATGCTGGAAGAGGCCGTAGCTTCCATGAAGGGCGGTGAGGCAGACGCCGATGCCGAGAAATGGAGCCCGGCGATTTCCCTAGGGACGGCGGTTTTCATCCCAGAGACCTATGTAGCGGACCTACAACTGAGGCTTGGTCTTTACCGGCGCCTGTCGTCTCTTGAGACGCGCGCCGACCTCGATGCTTTCGCCGCAGAGTTGGTCGATCGCTTCGGAGAGCTGCCCGAGGAGGTCGGACATTTGCTCGACATTATGGAGATCAAGGGGCTGTGCCGCCAAGCCGGTATCGCGCAAGTGGATGCCGGACCGAAGGGCGCCGTCATCGGCTTCCATAACAACGAGTTCGCCAACCCAGAAAGTCTGGTGGCGTTGGTCCAGTCTTCGCGTGGGCGCGTCAAGGTGCAGCCCGACCAAAGGGTGGTCTTCAGGGGCGAATGGGATTTGCCAGAAGAGCGGCTCAAAGGCGTACGCGCGCTCATCACCAAGCTTGCCGGAATTGCTGCCGAAGCGCGCAAGGCTGCGTGAGGCGCTAGAGCCTGATCGTTTCACTTGAAAGCGCTAATTACGTCCAAGTGAAACGTGAATCAGTTTCTAAACTTTTGATTTAGGGTCTAGACCCTAGAGCAAGATTCACTCATCTGCCGCAGACCTTCCGCGCGAAGGCTTAAGCGATTCCATCAAGAACGACCTTGCTCTAGGTCTTCGCGTTTTGCGGTCCACTCGGGAGCGTCAGCGCAGAGCGCATCAGCTTTCCGTTTGCCGTGCGCGGCAGTGTATCCATCAAAACAATTTCGCGCGGGCGCTTGTAGGGTGCCAGCCTTTCGGCAGCGAAGCGCTGGATGTGGGCGGTATCCGGGTTGACTCCTTCTGCCGGAACAATGAACGCAGCAATCACACTGACGTCGTCGCGCACGCGAACCTCTGCGCAAGCAACCTCACCAACGAGGGGGTGTTCGCCCAATACAGCCTCCACTTCCTGCGGCGAGACGCGATAGCCTAGCGCATTCATCAGGTCGTTGGTGCGGCCAAGATGAATCACATATCCATCCTCGTCGAATGCTGCCAGGTCGCCGCCGATGAACCACTCATCGCGATAAACTTGGGCTTCTTCTCGAGGGCGATTCCAGTAGCCCAGCATGAGACCGGGATCGGAACGGTGCACGGCCAGGAGCCCTTCTTTGCCAGGTCCCAACGGGTCAGTTTCCCCTTCGAGTGGCAGGATGGCGATGCGGCGACCCGGTTGCGGTTTGCCGACGGTGCCTGGCTTGCGTGGTACGTTCGGCGAAGAGGACACGTAGGTGGAGATTTCACTCATGCCGAGCGCCTCATAGAGTTCGGTTCCCGTCTCAGCCGTCCATTCCTCAAACAGTCCGGGCGGTGACGTCTCTCCGGCGACAAGTCCGTGCCGCATGCGGCCGAAGTCGGCGCGCGTCGGCTGCGCGTACTTGAGAATCTGGCGGTAGAGGCCGGGCGTGGCGGCGAATATCGTGGCGTCTGTTTGCGCGATGATCCGGGGCCACAGCGCTGGGTCCTTCTCGCCCGTATAGATGATGGCGGTTGCCCCATTGGCCCAAGGGTCCGTGAGCCCGGTTCCCAGCGTGTAGGTCCAGTTGAAGGCGCCGGCGTGCAACATGCGATCGTTGGGGCCGATCCCGTACCAGCCCTGATACATGGGCCGCCGGCCAAAGGCGGAGCGTTGGGCATGCAGAACGCCCTTGGGGCGTGCCGTCGTTCCCGAAGTATAGACCAGAAAGGCCGCATCGTCGGCGGCCGTGTCCGCCCACGGTGCGCGCGTACCTCGCGCGATCATGCCGGCAATCTCGTCGTCCGCAAACGCGCGCACGCCGCTGGGTAAAGTTTCGAGGCCGAGACTCTCTCCAACAGCAATTGCCTCCACGCCTGCGGTGTCCAGCAGAAAGCGCACCTCGAGTTCGGTGAGCTGTGGGGATGTCGGCACCGGTACGAATCCGCCTGCTATAGCGCCGAAGAAGACAAGCGCGTAGGTGCTCGTATTCTCCAGGCGAATGAGGATGCGCGCGCCGGGAGCAAGGCCCGCGGCTTTAAGGCCGGAAGCGATACGCAAGACGGCTTCTTCGAGCTGCGCGAATGTCCAGACCTCGGTGGGCGCGGTGGCTGCGGGGTCATGCACCACCACAAGAGCTTGCGCGTTTGGTCGGGTCGCCGCTGCCGGGGCAATGCAATAGGCCGCCATATTGAAACGGCGGGGCGGCGTTTCTTGCGCGATGCTAGAGCATGCGTTCAAAAGAGGGGGTGTCATCGGGTCCCCGCGGACCACCAACTGTCGAGGTTGTAGCCGAAGAGTGGCGTTTTTTCGGGATGCCTAAGGTGCGTCCAGTAGGCGAGCCACTGCTTAGGCATGTGGAATAGGGGAATCACATAGTCACCTGACAAGAGCACGCGATCAAGCGCGCGGATGGCGGAGATGAATTCTTCTTTGCTCTTTGCTTCGAGCAAAGCCTGGATCAGGGCGTCGGCGGCGGGGTTCTCCACGCCAGCAAAGTTATAGGTTCCAGGCGTTTTTGCAGCTTTCGACGACCAGCGGAACAACTGCTCGTTGCCCGGTGAGAGGGAGGACGACCAAGTGCTCTGGATCATGTCGTAGTCATAGTTCGTGAGCCGCGACTGATATTGCGCGCTGTCGACCACGCGAAAGTTGACCTTGATGCCCAGCCGCTCCACGTCGCGCGCAAAGCTCAGCAAGAGGCCCTCTTGGGATGTTGAACCAGCAAGGATTTCAAATTCGAGCTGGCGTCCGGTCTTCTTGTTGATCAGTTTGCCGGCTCTTAGCTCGTAGCCGGCTTCCTTAAGAAGTTTAAAGGCTGCGCTTTGGTTCTTCCGGTTGCGTCCGCTGCCGCTGCTCTGCGGGAACTGGTAGGTTCCCTCCATAATCTCTGGCTTCACGAAATCGGCGTAGGGTGAAAGCAGCTCGCGCTCACGCATGTCCGCCGCGCGCCCGGATGAGGAAAGGGCTGAGCGCTCAAAGTAACTCTGCGTGCGCTTGAACAGTCCTGCGTAATGCGTGCGGTTGGTCCACTCGAAGTCGAACAAGAGAATGAGCGCCTGGCGCACGCGCGGGTCGGCGAACACATCGCGGCGTGAGTTGAATACCAAAGCCGTCATGCCGGCGGGAAGGCCGATATCGAACGTCCGCTTCACGACGCGCCCCTCATTAACGGCCAGGAAGTCATAGCCGTTGGCCCAGCGGCGTGGATCGTTCTCAGGCCAGAAGTTGAGCTGACCGGTTTTGAAGGCCTCAAACATCACCGAGCCCTCTCGGAAGTAGTCGAAACGGATCTCATCGAAATTGAAGCGACCGCGATTGACGGGGAGATCCTTGCCCCAATAATCGGGATTGCGGCTGTACGTGATGGAGCGTCCAGGATCGACTTTGGCGACGCGATAGGGACCCGACCCCACAGGCGCCTCCAGGCTCGTTGCCTCAAACGTCTCCGGATCGATCGCGTGGCGCGGCAGCACCGGCATTAGGCCGAGGATCAGTGGAATTTCCCGATCGCCGTCAGCATCAAACGTGAAGCGCACAGCGTGGGCCGATAACCGCTCCGCTTTGGCAACCTTGCTGTAGTACGTGCGATGGTTCGGCCTGCCTTTTTCCTTCAAGAGTTCCCATGAGAAGAGCACGTCATCTGCCGTGACCGGCTCGCCGTCCGAAAACCGCGCCTTGGGGTTGATATGGAACGTGATCGAGTTGCGATCGTCGGGGACCTCTACGCTTTCGGCTACGAGCCCATAGAGTGTGAACGGCTCGTCCAGACCGCGTGCCATCAGGCTCTCGTAAACGTACACGCGGATGCCGGCGACCGGCTCGCCCTTGATGATCAGAGGGTTGAGGCTGTCAAACGAGCCGTAGGTGTTGAGCATCACACGCCCGCCTTTAGGCGCATCGGGATTGACGTACGAATAGTGCTTGAAATTGGCGGGCTGCTTGGGCGTGCCGTGCATGGCAATGCCATGGTTCGGCTTCGCATTCGATGGCCATGCGCTCGCCGTGAGCGCCAGCAGTGCCGACAGGGCCATCACAAAAGCGCGCGTCATCCAGACTGAAGCCTTTCTTGCCAAACGGCTTGTCTCCTCCCCGAAGACCAGCCCACGCCACTGGAGCAACTGCATAGAATGCGGTCCCTATCACATCTGGGTGCGGCTTCCCCCGGCCGCTGCGGAACGTCACGGATTCACCGGTGTCGTGGCGCTAATACCACGTTTGTGACTAACGAATTTGGGGATTAGAGGGCCCCCAATCCATTGGCCACGGGATTGCCGCAATCGCGGTCTTAGTGCCCGTCGATAGGCGCTGTTGGGCGTCTGTATGCGGGCGCTATTGAAACGCGCCAAACGAAGGGTTGAGCTGGCACGGCCAGCTCTTTGAGAGAGGTTGATTTATTCCATGGCACATTCAGTTTCGCACCCATCAGCAACTGCGCGGGGCGGCCATCGTATCGCTGTTGTTTGCGCGTCCGTGGGGTTGGCGATCCTTGTGGGTGGCGCGCCGGCAATGGCGCAGGATAAGGCGGCCGCCAAAAAGGCCCCCCCTCCCACTGCTTCGGTAACGACGAACCAGCAAGCGAAGAGCGCTTGGGTCAAGCTCTGCGAAAAGGCTCCGTTCAACCGCAAGGGCAAGGACGGGAAAGACATCAAGGAAGAGAAGAATATTTGCCTCACCCATCACGAGCGGCTGGATGGTAATACCGGAGCGGTCTTAGTATCGGCAGCGATTCGTGAGGTGTCCGGTTCGGACAAGAAGAGCCTTATGATCATGGTGCCGTTGGGCATGGCCATTCCGCCGGGCATTCGCGCCGCAGTCTACTCCAAGGATCAGTGGGCGAAGGTCGCTAAGAACGAAAAGATCGACGAGAAGGCTCTAAAGCCCGTACAGCTGAGGTATTCGCTTTGTCACGCAGCAGGCTGCACGGCTGAGACAATAGCCACGAAAGAGATCCTCGATCAGATGAAAGTCGGTGGTGGCATCATGGTGATCGCTATGAACGCGGCTGCGAAGCCGGTCGGTTTCCCGGTGCCCCTCGCTGGATTCACCGAGGCTCATGGCGGCAATCCGGTCGACAACAAGGAATACGCTAAGGCGCGCGGTCAGTTGATGGCGCAGATCCGCAAGCGGCAAATTGAGGCTATGGAGAAAGCCAAGGCAGATAAGATGAAGCTCTTGCCGCCGCAGCCCGGCACCGGTGCCGCGACGAAGAGCGCCCCGGCAAAAAAGAAATAGTAAGCCGCGTTGTCAGTCGACGCCAGCTGATCAATATAAAGCCGCCCGGCAAACACGCCGGGCGGTTTTCTGGTTGTCGAATTGTTGTGCGTTAGTGTGATTGAAGATAAAGCGCGCGGTATCCGCCTTGCTCGTCCTCGGTAAACATCTCAGACACCTGCGGGTGCCGCAAGGGCTGCCCAGTCTCGTCGGGCAGCAAGTTTTGCTCAGACACGTATGCGATGTATTCCGTCTCTGCGTTTTCCGCGAGCAAATGATAGTAAGGCTGGTCTTTGTCTGGACGGATATCCTCCGGTATCGACAGCCACCATTCCTCGGTGTTGTCAAACTCCGGATCGACGTCGAAGACGACGCCTCGAAACGGGTAGACGCGATGGCGCACGACCTGTCCGACCGTGAACTTCGCCTCCCTGACCTGACCTGTTCCACCCATAGGAATCGTCATCTCCGCTTTCCTAAGCTATTCGATGGGAGGTGGGCGCCCGTGTCAATCCAGCTTATCGATTTCGGTTCACGCATTGTTACGACACGTGGCCGATGAGCCGCGTTATAGGCCGTAAGCAGCGGCTCGTTCAGGATCTTTGGCAGCGACGAGCGTGGCCAGATCGACGATGACCTTGGCCTGTTTCCATGTGGCGTCATCCTGCATTTTCCCATCAATCATGACCGCGCCAGTGCCGTCCGGCATGGCTTCGAGAATGCGCCTGGCGAATGCAACTTCCTTCTCATCGGGTGAAAACACACGCTTTGCGATGTCGATCTGGTTCGGGTGAAGCGACCAGGCGCCAAGGCAGCCCTGCAAAAAGGCGTTGCGGAATTGTGCTTCGCAGGCGGCGGCGTCGGAAAAGTCGCCAAATGGTCCGTAGAACGGCTTCAGGCCATAGGCGAGGCAGGCATCCACCATTTTGCCGACTGTATAGTGCCACAAATCCTGCTGGAAACGCCCGCGGTCTGTCTCGCCTTCGGTTTGGTCGGCCAGCACGGAGTAATCGGGATGACCGCCCCCAACCCGGGTGGTCTTCATACCGCGCGAAGCCGCCAGGTCCGCTGGGCCTAAGCTCATGCCGTGCATACGCGGTGAAGCGCCGGCGATGGCCTCGACGTTATTTACCCCTTCCGCCGTCTCCAGGATGGCGTGGATAAGGATTGGTTTTTGAATTCCGTGTTTGGCCTCGAGCTGTGCCAGTAGCTGGTCGAGGTAGTGAATGTCCCAGGGGCCATCAACCTTAGGAAGCATGACCACGTCGAGTTTGTCACCCACGCTTGCAACAATCTCGGAAACGTCGTCCAGCATCCAAGGGCTGTTGAGGCAATTGATTCGTGTCCACAGCCCCGTTGTACCAAGGTCAGCCTCACGTGCCATCTTGATGAAGCCTGCGCGTGCAGCTTCCTTTTGGTCGGCCGGGATCGCGTCTTCCAGATTGCCGAGTACGACGTCCACCTGCGCGGCGATACTGTTTATCTTCGAACGGATCTTCTCGTTGTGCGGCGGCACAAAGTGTATCATACGCTCGATGCGCACCGGTAGTGCCCGGAAGGGTTCCGGCGCGCCGATGGCGAGGGGAGTATAGAACTTTGCGGGCGTGCGAGTCGCGGCCATCGATTTAGGCTTCCTGAGTTGCGGCGCGGCGCACTCTATTGTCAGGCTGGCGCGAGTCAACGCAGTGCGGCAATTCGGCCGCGCGATTGCTTCGGGGCCAGTGCGGAGCTCCACATCGTCTGAGTGACAGGTAGCGCGACGTTTTTGGGGATAGCGCTGCTACCCGTTCTTCGGCGGTTCCGTGCTTAAGCCGACATTCCCCGGATGACACTGCATCGATGATGGAGTGCGCCAATTTCCGTTCCTCGAAGCAGGAACTGCGGTAATCAGACCCTCACTTGCCGCCACTGTGGCTGGCGAGCGTCAAGTCTGGCCGTTTGGTGT
>JAAERO010000083.1 GCA_024230315.1 Hyphomicrobium sp. | reverse complement strand
TACGTCTCCACGGTATACATCCCCGCTAACCCCTCCCGATTCGGAAAAGATCAGCCTAGCCAGTGGCCGGCTTTTAAACCGCCACGCAGCTGCAATAAGCCGCCGCTCCACTGGCCCAGTATTGCCGCCGCCGTCTACACGTCTCATTTATCCATCTTCTGTTCTTCGCGATGCCTTGGTATCGAACTTTGCGATTGCCGAACTGGCACTTCATGATGCGGAAGATGTGCTCCACCTTGGCCCTGATCGATCCGTGCTTCCGGTTGCGTTTGCGTTGAGAGCTTGAAAGCTGCCGCCCGGGCTTGCGCTTTTCCTTCCCCCCCTTTTGAAGGCGGCGCCTTTTCCGGCTCTTGCTCCTTGCGTGCGACGGCTGATTGCCAGTAACGCGCCATCCTGCGATGCAGCCCCTTCGCGCCCTCGGCATAGAGCCGCACTCCCATTGGTTGGGCCATGGCGCGCAACTGCTTCTGACGCTGGCGCGCAAGCTTCTCGATGGTGTTTGCCTGTGCGGCGCTGATACGTCCGGTCGGCTCGGCCCTGACGAAGGCCTTCAACAGAGCAAGGTCGTGGTCGCCACCCACGATCTGGGACAGACCTCGCGCCTCGCTGACGCGCGCGGCGAAGTAGTCCGGCCACGCGTTGGACAACAGCATCATATGCCGCCAATGCTGCTGCACGCTCTTGCGCCACTCGTGAAAGTTATCATCCGTGCCCTCAGCATAGGCTCCTCTAAAGGTGCGCCGCCCTTTGCGGTAGCTCGCCTCGAGCCCGGGTCCGATCGCTTCAAACCCGCGGCCAATGAGCCTCAACTCCGAGAACCTCTCCTCGGCGACAGCAAGCCGTTCGAGCGCAAGCTGGATTGCCGCCGCATCGACATTGGGCGTGTTGCCGCCATTTGCGGTCTGCAATATCTCCCGCAGCGTGTCTCCTGCACCCTTGGCCGCCGGACCGCAGGCGCCTTCGAGCTTGATGACCGTTTCCAGCAGCACATGGCGATCACGAGCGCCCGATAGAATGCGGGCGATTTCGCGCAAGTGTGCGTTCTCCTCTCCGAACACATGCTCACGCAGTGTCGGGCGCACAAGGCGCAAAAGCGCGCGCAATCGTTTCAGCGCTTTGCGCGTCTCGTGCACGGCGACGGCGTGTTCATTGGGGCTGCGCAGCTGTGACTCAACGCGATCGCGCTGCTCGAACGCAATGCGCCGGAAACCTTCCTCGAACGACTCATTGAGCTTAAAGCGGTACGCCATGAGCGCGCAACTTCTCCGCCGATGGTCGCCGTTTCGGCGCCAAAAACAAAAGATGTACGCTCATTTGAGCGCACGTAGTTCAAGTACGTGCTGGTGAATGGTAAGCCAGCGCGTCTAATTCGATCAATGGTACGCATAAACTCGCATTGTCCGTCGTCAAAGTTTTCCGGACATTTGATGTTGTGAGCTAAGCCCGCATTGCCCAGATAAGTCGGTTAGAGAGAGGCCCAACTTACCGATTAAGATATTATCATCAGCATCTTAGGCGAATAGATGCGGGGTCATAATGGTGCACCCAACGGGTGAAGCAAAATCCGATGCGTCCCGGCTCAAATTCGACCGCCGTCTCAAGCTGGAGTTCCACGGTTCCAGCCTCAC
>JAAERO010000082.1 GCA_024230315.1 Hyphomicrobium sp. | reverse complement strand
TGGGAAATGCGTACTTTATAAGAAATTGAGGTGATCTCTTATTGCGGGGCAAAGTTTTCACTAAGTTTCAGGGGGAACTACAAGAAACCGTTGAAGTAATAAGTTCTAGGCTGTTCCCATGGACAGAACTGTTGTAATACGTATGTTTACAACGTTTTAGAGCAAACAGAATCGTTTTATTCCATGGGAAATGCGTACTTTATAAGAAATTTAGGTGAACTCTTATTGCGGGGCTAAGTTTTCACTAAGTTTCATGGGGAACTATGCGAAACCAACGAAATAATAACTTCTAAGCTGTTCCCATGGACAGAACTGTTGTAATACGTAAGTTTACAACGTTTTAGAGCAAACAGAACCGTTTTATTCCATGGGAAATGCGTACTTTATAAGAAATTGAGGTGATCCCTTATTGCGGGGCTAAGTTTTCACTAAGTTTCATGGGGAACTATAAGAAACCGTTGAAGTAATAAGTTCTACGATGTTCCCATGGACAGAACTGTTGTAATACGTTTGTTTACAACGTTTTAGAGCAAACAGAACCGTTTTATTCCATGGGAAAGCGGAGGTTTAAAAGAAATGAAGTTAAATTTTATTAACGGGGCTAAGTTTTCACTAATTTTATG
>JAAERO010000081.1 GCA_024230315.1 Hyphomicrobium sp. | reverse complement strand
CCTCGAGATCCAGATCAGGGTCCACCGTTTCGGGTGGATACCCCGTGTGTGTACTCACGATCTCGATAACTGTCGCCGCCAGATCGCTAGAACTCGAGGTTGCGCGCTCGGTCCGTCCATCGCTGGGCCCGGGACTGGCCGACCCGATCTTGCCCGCTGCCTCCCCCGATCTGACCTGCCGATTTCCGTTTCCTGGAATGACATCGAACTCACGAACAGGCTCGCTGGATTTCGCCCCGAGAAATCTCAGCATCACGTCTCGTTGGGCGGCAACCTGATGGCGAAGGTTGTGGAGATACTCGCGCACCGCAACCTCCGATTCGGCTATTCCGGGAATCGCCATGCCCGGAGAAGTCGCTACCGGGATCTCGTCCATCGGCTGCAGGCCGGCCGTCAAGGGTATTCCGTCTCTGGTTCGAACAAGATGGCCGTCAAGTGTCCAGCCAGGAGTTGATCTGGGCAGATTCCGAAAGTCGACCGGCTCGACACGTCCCTCAAAGAGTGGTCGTGAATCGACGGGCACGCCGCAAGCCGCCAGCTCGGCCAGTGCAAGCAGGTAGCGCTGAATCCCCGACTCTCCGGAAACCTCGACAGCGATTGCGGCATGTGGACGATCTCCGAGTATCTTCCGGACGATCTGCGTCAAGACGCAGCCAGGCCCTGCCTCGACAAAGATACGAGCCCCCGCCTCATACATCGCCTCGATCTGATCGACGAAGCGCACCGGTTTGGCCACCTGACCGGCTATGAGTGCTGCAACCAAGTCCGGCTCTGCCGGATAGGGCGCTGCTGTGCTATTCGCCCAGACTGGGATCGTCGGAGAACCCAGATCCAGGCCCTGCAGCGCATGAGCCAGTTTGTCGACGGCACTGGCGACAACAGGACTGTGGAATGCACACGCGACGGACAGGGAGTGGCAAACAACACCCGCTTGTGTCAATGCCTCGACAGCCCGGGTGACGCTCTTGGTCGGGCCCGAGATGACCGACTGCGTGGGACTGTTGTGGTTCGCCAGGACTACGTCCGGCCATTCTCCCAGACGCGAGCGCAGATCCTCAGCCGGGAGACCCACCGAAAACATCACTCCGGGATCGTCGCCCGTCTCCGCTGCGGCCTCAACGATCGCCTCGCCTCGCGCTGCACTCAGGTCGAGCAGAGTCTGGTCGTCGAAGACTCCGGCCGCTGCCAAGGCCACTAGCTCGCCATAGCTGTGCCCAGCAGCCATCGCAGGCTCGACACCAACGGCTCGCAGAAGGCGAGTCGCCGCGAGCCCGGCAATGCCGAGTGCGGGCTGCGCGACACGCGTGTCAGTGATTGCATCGAGCTGCTCCCGCCTCTGTTCCGGCGAGAAAGCTATGGGCGGAAACAGAGCCTGGCGCCAACGATCACCGGGCTCGAGCAGATCACGTAGGAACGGAAATGCCACGAAAACGTCGTTCATCATCCCGGGACGCTGACTGCCCTGTCCCGGGTACACAAAGGCTACGGCCTCGCTGGGTTTTTCAACGAGTGACCGGGCGAGAAACACGCCATCGCTGCACGATGTCCCGGAACGAACCGCGGTCAGCTTGTCTGCAAGATCCTCGAGATCGCTTGCCACGATGGCCACTTGTACACGACCCTCCTGGTGGTTGGCCATCTCAGCGGCGAGCTCGCCCAGACCGTGTCGGAGCGAGTCTGGGTCTGCGTCCCGAATGCGCGCCGTCAAGTCGATCATCTCATCCAGCGACGCGGCGACCTCCTCGGCGGAGCCGCGGAATATGAAAAGCTCAGCGGGCCAGGTCCGAAGGCCGTGGGGTGGCTCGTCGCCTCCGTCATATGAGGACACGACCGCATGGAAGTTGGTGCCACCGAAGCCGAAAGCGGAGATGCCGGCTCGCCTTTGCCCGGCCACCCACGGCTCCGCTCTCTCGAGGAACCGGAACGGACTCGTTTCTGCGGCGTAGTACGGGTTGGGCTCCGTCATATTCGAAGTGGGCGGCAGCACGCCATGGTAAATGGAGAGCACCGCCTTTATCAGACCCGCTAACCCAGCAGCGCACTTCGTGTGGCCGATCTGAGACTTGACCGAACCAAGCGCACAACTCATGAGCTTGGAATCATGCTCGGAAAACACCTCGGTGAGCGTCGTGAGCTCGGTCCGATCACCGACAACCGTCCCGGTTCCGTGAGCTTCGATGAGACCCATCGATGTTGGGAGGATCCCCGCCTGCTCGTAAGCCCGCGCAATGGCTGCGCGTTGGCCCTCCTTGCGCGGAGCGGTCAAGCCTAGATGTCGCCCGTCGCTCGACCCGGCGACCGCTTCGATGATGGCATAGATCCGGTCACCGTCACGCTCGGCATCCACCCGACGCTTTAGAATCAGGCACGCGATCCCTTCGCCGAGAACGATCCCGTCCGCGCCCGCGTCAAATGAACGGCACTGGCCGTTCGGTGACAGCGCGTGCACGGACGAGAAGATCAAATAGTCGTTGATACCGTTGTGAACGTCGGCCCCACCACACAGGACCAGATCGGTCGTGCCGCTCGAAAGCTCTTTGCATGCGATATCGAGCGCGGCCAGGGACGATGCACATGCCGCATCGACAGTGTAGTTGACACCGTGGAGGTCGAATCTGTTGGCGATCCTGCCTGCGATAACATTCGCCAGGGTCCCGGGAAACGAGTCCTCGGTCAGTTTCGGAAAATAGCCGTCCAGCTCAGGTGGCATCTCTCCGAAAACCGCTTCGTACCCGGCCCTGAACCCGTATGCGGCGGAAAGATCGTTCCCGCCCTCTGCGCCGAAGATGACCGAGGTACGCGTCCGGTCATACTCTCGCTCGGCATAGCCGGCATCGGCCAGCGCCGACCTGGCCACCTCGAGACTGAGCAGCTGAACGGTATCGATCGCGGCGAGCGAACCAGGCGGAATACCGTATGCAAGCGCATCGAACCCGACCTTTGGGAGGAAGCCACCCCATCGAGAAGGCGTCCGTTTTCCGGCATCGACCGTAGAGGCGTTCTCATTGTAGAACCAATCTGAATTCCAACGCGACGATGGAACCTCTGTGATTGCGTTCGTTCGCGAGAGAATATTTGACCAAAACCTATCGATGTCGGGGGCCCCGGGAAAGACTGAAGCCATACCGATCACCGCAATGTCCAGAGGAGCCGGGCGCTTTGTTTTCGCTGAGTTCTCTGGGCGATTTCGCTGTGCTTGCTCGACGACCTCAACGCTTCCCATACTTACGTCGTCGTGCAGATCTAAAACGGTCGTCTGGTATCGTCTAAGCGTGGCGACCTGCCCAATCATGAACATACCCTCGCGACATTGCTCGTCTGCGTCCACCTTCACGATGTTCTCGCCCTCGCGCCGAAGGCCTTTGCTGGCGATCCTCAAACGGCCGAGATTCAATTGCTCGAGCTCTGCCCAGCGTTGGTCGGCAGACACTCCGGCCTTTTCGAGTTCCTCAGCTCGTTCTGAAAAGGTGCGCACGTAGTCGGTCTCGACGCAGCGCGTGCAGTGCCCAGGTGCCGTCTCCAAGAGTACGGTTCGTTCGCAATTCTGGGCAATTGCTTGGAACGTCGGCTGGATCGCCCCGGTCTCCACGGCTTCTTGCGTGAATAGGTAGGCCGTTCCCATCAGCACGCCGAGACGCGCGCCTCGAGCCGCAAGCATCCCTCCCGCGGTGGCCACCATGGCAGAAGAACACGCGTCGTGTATGCCACCGGCAAACAGGACCTCGATGCCGGAGAGATCATCGAGACGTAACAGCTCTGTGATTTGTGCGTCCCATAGAGGAAAACTTGCACGCGGACCGACATGTCCTCCGCACTCGCGTCCCTCGAAAACGAAACGGCGCGCTCCAGCCTTGAGGAACTGCTTGAGCAGTCCCTGGGATGGGACGTGGAGGTAGGTCTTGATCCCCGCATCCTCCAGCGGTTGGGCTTGCGTAGGTCGACCGCCGGCTATCAGTGCTACCGGCGGCCTGGCCCTCAGAACCGCGGCGATCTGTTCCTCGCGCAGCTCCGGCGGAACAAACCCAAGAATGCCTGCACCCCATGGCAGGTCACCGAGCAGGTCACGGGTTTCGGACAGCAGGGCCTCGACATCCTGCCCGCTGAGCAGCGACAAGGCAAGAAATGGAAGTCCGCCCCGCGTTGCAATGGCATCGGCAAAGGCAGGCCTGTCACTCACGCGGGTCATCGGGCCCTGAACAATCGGATATCGTGTACCCAAGCTGCCAGCGACACCGCGGCCTGGTGCTAGCGGCTCATGCTCTGCTGCCGCGGAGAGGTGCGCGTCGATCGCGGCACGCATGCCCTGCACGACGCCGCCCACCGTCACGAAGCGACGCGCGAGTTCGGCTGCACACGCGGCGTCCTGGCCGATTGGCAAGATTTCAGCCCTAGGATCACTCCCCAGACGAGCCGCCACCTCGGCTGGGTCCGCATCGTCGGCGATCTCGGCCGCCGGCAGACCCGGGCGGGCGTAGAAGCGATGACCGCCTGCAACCCGTGTCTCGCTTCCGTCCATTGATCCGATCGCAGAGGAGGCCTCGGCCAGCAAGCCCGCTTCGCGCGTCAGCGCAAGCTGTCCGTCAAGCACGACTCCGACAGCTCCTCCGGCGATTGCCGCCGCAGCGGTATGAATACCGACTCCTCCGCGCAGCCACACTGGTACGTCCAGCTCCAATACCTGTTGGAGGAGCACAAAGCTCTCGACGTTACCAACGCGACCCCCAGCTTCCGATCCCACGACAACAAGACCGTCATAGCCAGCTTCCGCAGCTCTAAGGGCAGCAGCGGCACCTGTCACCTCTGCTATAGCCATGCAGCCGAAAACCTCTCGCAGCTCACCGACGCGACCGTCACCCAGCTCCCCATCTAGCGACTCCCTAGCGATCACCATCGACAAGCGGCCAGTCCGTCGGCGCGCATGCCACTCACCCATGAGCTTTTCGATGATTTTCTGCTCAGCGTCGAACCGTAGTGCGAAGGTCCCATGCGACCGCTCAACAACCAAGTCGATCGCACCGGCGTCCCACTCGCCCCGCGGAACATCCAAGATGCCGACAGCCCCAGCGCGCACGGCTGCGCCCACGAGTAGCGGATTGCAAGAACCCACGGGGTCTGCGACCAGTATGGTGTCACGATCTGATCTCAGGTATCTCCTGCCATTGTTCATCGTTTGAGTGCCATTCCTGTAACGTCTTGGATTCTAGCTCAAGTACCGCAAATATGCGTTTATATGCGCGTATAGGCTTTGTCAAAGCTTCCAACAACCTGGTAATAGGTAGGGGTTCCCTCAACTGACATTCCCCAAGCCGACATTCCCCAAGTAGTCCGTCATTTTCGTTCAGTGCGCCCAATTTTGCCTCGGCCAACACGTCACGTTGAGCCGAGCTTCGCTTGTTGGTCGAGGTTTAGCCAATGGCGATGGCTCCTTGATCGTTTCGTTGCGTGTTTG
>JAAERO010000080.1:17500-20055 GCA_024230315.1 Hyphomicrobium sp. | reverse complement strand
GACTTTCTAAACCCAGCTCGCGTACCACTTTAAAGGGCGAACAGCCATACCCTTGGGACCGACTTCAGCCCCAGGAGATGATGAGCCGACATCGAGGTGCCAAACACCGCCGTCGATATGAACTCTTGGGCGGTATCAGCCTGTTATCCCCGGAGTACCTTTTATCCGTTGAGCGATGGCCCTTCCATACAGAACCACCGGATCACTATGACCTACTTTCGTACCTGCTCGACGTGTCTGTCTCGCAGTTAAGCTGGCTTATGCCATTGCACTAACCGTACGATGTCCGACCGTACTTAGCCAACCTTCGTGCTCCTCCGTTACTCTTTGGGAGGAGACCGCCCCAGTCAAACTACCCACCAGACAGTGTCCCCAAGCCCGATTAGGGCCCTAGGTTAGAACATCACGCATACAAGGGTGGTATTTCAAGGTTGGCTCCACTTCATCTGGCGACAAAGTTTCAAAGCCTCCCACCTATCCTACACATGTAGGAGCAATGTTCACTGTCAAGCTATAGTAAAGGTTCACGGGGTCTTTCCGTCTAGCCGCGGGTATACGGCATCTTAACCGCAAATTCAATTTCACTGAGTCTCGGGTGGAGACAGTGTGGCCATGATTACGCCATTCGTGCAGGTCGGAACTTACCCGACAAGGAATTTCGCTACCTTAGGACCGTTATAGTTACGGCCGCCGTTTACCGGGGCTTCAATTCAAAGCTTGCACTTCTCCTCTTAACCTTCCGGCACCGGGCAGGCGTCAGGCCATATACGTCGTCTTTGGACTTAGCATAGCCCTGTGTTTTTGCTAAACAGTCGCAACCCCCTGGTCTGTGCCCCACCCGCCTGGTTGCCCAAACGGATGGCCTGCTTATCCCGAAGTTACGCAGGTAATTTGCCGAGTTCCTTCAGCACACTTCGCTCAAGCGCCTTGGTATTCTCTACCTGTCCACCTGTGTCGGTTTCGGGTACGGTCTTACGCGGGGGCTATTTCCTGGGGCACCTTCGCTGCTCGGACAATCCGATAAGCCCGAACAACTTACAGCACCCGTCACTCACCCGCTGGCCCACGAATATTAACGTGGTTCCCATCGACTACGGCTTTCGCCCTCGCCTTAGGGGCCGGCTAACCCTGCGCAGATTAGCTTTACGCAGGAACCCTTGGACTTTCGGCGGGAGTGTTTTTCACACTCCTCTCGTTACTCATGTCTGCATTCGCACTTCCGATACCTCCAGAAGCCCTCACGGGTCTTCCTTCACAGGCTTACGGAACGCTCCGCTACCGCGTATCATTTCCGAAGAAACGATACACCCATAGCTTCGGTGCACGGCTTTAGCCCCGATACATTTTCGGCGCGAGAACCCTTGTTTAGACCAGTGAGCTGTTACGCTTTCTTTAAAGGATGGCTGCTTCTAAGCCAACCTCCTGGTTGTTTTGGGATTCTCACATCCTTCCACACTTAGCCGTGACTTAGGGACCTTAACTGATGGTCAGGGTTGTTTCCCTCTGCACGACGGACGTTAGCACCCGCCGTGTGTCTCCCGAGTAGTACTCCCAGGTATTCGGAGTTTGGTTAGGTTTGGTAACCCTGTGGGGGCCCCTAGCCCATCCAGTGCTCTACCCCCTGGGGTATTCACTCGAGGCTCTACCTAAATAGATTTCGCGGAGAACCAGCTATTTCCAGCCTTGATTGGCCTTTCACCCCTTGCCACAGCTCATCCGAGTCTTTTTCAACAGACACCGGTTCGGTCCTCCAGCAAGTGTTACCTTGCTTTCAACCTGGCCATGGCAAGATCGACTGGTTTCGGGTCTAATCCGACGAACTGAACGCCCTGTTCAGACTCGCTTTCGCTTCGCCTACAGCTATCGCCTTAAGCTTGCTCGCCAGACTAAGTCGCAGACCCATTATACAAAAGGTACGTCGTCACCCTTGCGGGCTCCGACTGTTTGTAGGCATCCGGTTTCAGGTTCTATTTCACTCCCCTCGTCGGGGTGCTTTTCACCTTTCCCTCACGGTACTGGTGCGCTATCGGTCGGTAAGGAGTACTTAGGCTTGGAGGGTGGTCCCCCCATGTTCAGACAGGATTTCACGTGTCCCGCCCTACTCGAGGCTTCTACTCGGCATTACCTGTACGGGGCTGTCACCCGCTATGGCCCAACATTCCAGATGGTTCCAGTTGTCCTTGTTGAAGCACTGGCCTAGTCCGCGTTCGCTCGCCACTACTAGCGGAGTCTCGGTTGATGTCCTTTCCTCCAGGTACTTAGATGTTTCAGTTCCCTGGGTTTGCTTCGCTATCCTATGAATTTAGATAGCGATGACCCCGAAGGGCCGGGTTTCCCCATTCGGAAATCTATGGATCAACGGCTGTTCGCGCCTCCCCATAGCTTATCGCAGCGTACCACGTCCTTCATCGCCTCTTACCGCCAAGGCATCCACCAGATGCCCTTTGGTCACTTGATCGCTCTCATTAGCAATGCTCACCGGGTCCATCCCCTCCTTCACCCATCTGGAGAAGAGAGGTGAGCGAAAGAGCGAACCTTCGGCTCGGTGGCATTGC